>NZ_JVBO01000009.1:0-103154 GCF_001073445.1 Granulicatella sp. 572.rep1_STHE
TGGTTCTATAATTTTTAGGGTTGATGGAAATTTTCCACAACCCTATTTTAGTGTATACAAAAAGGCCAACATCCATTATATTAAAAGCGCCTAAACCTAATACAAAAGGATGATGACCATATGAACAATATACTAGAAGCTACGCTACAAATCAAAGATAAAAATATTATTTGGGATAATAAAGTTCAAGAGAAGATATTTAAAAAGAGAAAATCTTTATTTTATTCAGCTACATATACGCATAAACCAGAATTTTGTACCGTCTGTGGATGTGTTAGCCAAAATCATAATATTGTTAAAAATGGGACGAAAACTTCTCGTATCACTCTCTGTTCTGTTTCAGGCCTTCCGGCCTACTTAAATCTACGCAAGCAGAGATTTCTCTGTAGAGAATGCGGCTCTTCATTTACCGCAGACACTAGTCGAATTGTAGAAAAACACTGTCATATCTCGAAACGATTAAAAAACGAAATCAAATCAAAAATAAGTGAAACAGTATCTGAAACATATATCGCAAAAGAAACAAATGTTTCAGTTCATACTGTCAGACGTATCATAGATGATACAGCACGATTCTTAACGATTAAACCATTACATGATTTACCTGCGCATTTATGCTTTGATGAATTTAAATCCGTTAAATCTTCCGATAGTAATATGAGTTTCATTATTTGTGATAGCACTACACACAAGCTGGTCGATGTTGTACGAGATAGAAAATCTTACAATTTGAAAAGATATTTTCATCGTTTTGAGCCCAAGACTAGATTAATGGTAAAAACTATCTCAATCGACATGTACCTACCGTACATTCAATTAATAAAAGAAATGTTTCCTAACGCAAAAATTATCATTGATCCTTTTCATATCGTACAAGCCTTAAATAGAGAATTAAATCGTACTCGGGTACGTGTCATGAATAAGCATCGTTATAAAGACCCTAAATTATATCGAAAGTTAAAACACTATTGGAAGTTCATTTTAAAGAATCCTAACGAACTTCAGAACTATAAATATAATCGTTATAAGCTTTTTGAAAGTTTTATAACAAGTAAAGGAATCGTGGATTATATTTTGGAAAACAATCCATCTCTTAAAAATGATTATGAGGTTGTACATTCACTTCGTGAATGTATTCAAGCTAGAGATTATATAGAATTCAAGGAAATGATTGAAGCAGCTACACAATTAGACCTATCTTCTGGTTTAAAAAGAGTATTAAAAACTCTAATTACTTACCTGCCATATATTCAAAATACTTGTGAGCATCCAACTAGAACAAACGGACCTATTGAAGGAATAAACAATAAAATAAAAGTGCTCAAAAGAAATGCCTATGGCTTTAGAAACTATTATCACTTTAGGAACAGGATTATTTTAATAACAAAAATGTTTGGCCCAAAACAAAAAGGAATTAAGCAACAATTAGTTGCTTAATCCCTTCCTAATATTCTTCATCAACACTATTTGACAAAGAGCCGTTCTTTTTCTATTATTCAAATGTATCCTTAAATGCGTTCTTCATCTTGTCGAAGAAATTCTCCTCACCATTATGAAGTTGCGTTCCTTCCTCATTAGCAAATACTTGTAAAGCTTGTCTTTGCTTATCTGTCAGTTTCTTAGGAGTATCTACGATGACTTCAACATGTTGGTCACCGTTTCCTGTACCACGTAGTTTAGGAGCCCCTTTTCCACGTAGTCGTAAAATCGTTCCTGATTGTGTCCCAGCAGGAACTTTTAATTTCACTTTACCGTGAACAGTTGGTACGTCTACTTCATCTCCAAGAGCCGCTTGAGCAAAGTTTACATGAAGTTGATAATAAATATCCGCTCCTTGACGTTTGAATGTCTTACTTTGAGCAACTCGGAAGATGACATAAAGGTCACCATAAGGACCGCCATTGAAACCTACTTCCCCTTGTCCTTGAAGGCGCATTTGGTTTCCATCTTCAACACCTGCAGGGACTTTCACTTTGACTTTATGTGTTTCATCTACTTGACCATGGCCGTGACAGGTTGGACATTTTTCTTTGATTTCTTGTCCTGTACCATGACACACATCACAGGTTGTTTGACTCATCATACGACCGAATGGTGTATTTCTTTCAACATTAATCACACCTGAACCATGACATTTAGAACAAGTCGTTGGATGCGTTCCAGGTTTTGCACCAGTGCCATGACACGTTTGACATTCGTCACTACGGTGGTAATGAATCGTTTCTTCCTTACCAAAGATAGCTTCTTCAAATGTTAAATCCATGACATACTGAAGGTCAGCCCCTTGGCGTGGCATGTTCGCACGATCAGCACGACTGCCTCCACCGCCGAAGAAACTACTAAAGATATCTTCGAATCCGCCAGTAAAGTTTCCATTACCGCCAAATCCTCCGAACCCATCAAATCCACCACCGAATCCGCCACCACTAAATCCAGAGTTTGGATCGTAAGAAGCGTGTCCGTATTGATCATAAGCTGCACGTTTTTGTGCGTCACCTAAAATCTCGTAAGCTTCAGCGATTTCTTTGAATTTCTCATCCGCTCCAGGTTCTTTATTAATATCAGGATGGTATTTTTTAGATAATTTCCGATAAGCTTTCTTAATATCTGCTTCAGAGGCATCTTTGGATACGCCTAAAATTTCATATAAATCTCTTTTGGCCACTAATTGCCCCTCCTTTTCTTTCTTAGTTTACAAAGGATATGGGCGTAAGACCACTAAGTAGTCTTACACCCTATCATTTTAGCAAATATTAGTCTACTTCTTCGAAGTCAGCATCCACAACGCCATCGTTATTTGAAGATGATTGTTCAGTTGCTCCTTCTTGAGAAGCACCAGAAGCTTGTTGAGCTGCAGCTGCTTGTTCATAAAGTTTAACAGTTAAGTTTTGTACTACTTCATTTAAAGCATCACGTTTTACTTTCATAGCTTCTAAGTCGTTTGCTTCTACAGCTGCTTTTAATTCGTCACGAGCTGCTTCAGCTTTTTGAACGTCGCTAGCATCTACTTTACCTTCTAATTCTTTCAATGTTTTATCAACAGTGAAGATTAATTGGTCAACTTCGTTACGTAAGTCTACTTCTTCTTTACGTTTTTTATCTGCTTCAGCATTTGCTTCTGCATCTTTTACCATACGTTCGATTTCTTCATCTGATAAACCTGAAGAAGATTTAATTGTAATTGCTTGTTCTTTACCAGTACCTAAATCTTTCGCACGTACATTTACAATACCGTTTTTATCGATATCGAATGTTACTTCGATTTGAGGCACACCACGAGGAGCAGCAGGAATATCTGTTAATTGGAAGCGGCCTAAAGTCTTGTTATCCGCTGCCATTGGACGTTCACCTTGTAATACGTGTACGTCTACTGCTGGTTGGTTATCCGCAGCTGTTGAGAATACTTGTGATTTGCTTGTTGGGATTGTAGTGTTACGATCGATTAATTTAGTGAACACGCCACCCATTGTTTCAATACCAAGTGATAAAGGTGTTACGTCTAATAATACGATGTCTTTCACATCACCAGAGATAACCCCACCTTGGATTGCAGCACCCATCGCTACTACTTCGTCTGGGTTTACTGATTTGTTAGGTTCTTTACCAGTTTCTTTACGTACTGCTTCAACAACTGCTGGAATACGAGTTGATCCACCAACTAATAATACTTGGTCGATATCTGAAGCTGATAAACCTGCGTCAGATAAAGCACGACGAACTGGTTCTTTTGTACGTTCTACTAAATCTTGAGTTAATTGATCAAATTTAGCACGAGTTAATGTTACTTCTAAGTGTAATGGGCCAGCTGCACCAGCAGAGATAAATGGTAAGCTGATTTGTGTTTGAGAGACACCTGATAAGTCTTTTTTAGCTTTTTCAGCAGCATCTTTCAAACGTTGCATTGCCATTTTATCGCTTGATAGATCAATACCGTTATCACGTTGGAATTCTTCCACTAAGAAATCAATGATTTTTTGGTCGAAGTCATCCCCACCTAGATGGTTGTCACCAGCTGTTGATAATACGTCGAATACGCCGTCCCCTAATTCAAGGATAGATACGTCAAATGTACCACCACCAAGGTCAAATACTAAGATTTTTTCTTCGTGGTCCACTTTATCAAGACCATATGCAAGAGCTGCTGCAGTTGGTTCATTAACGATACGTTCCACTTCTAAACCAGCGATACGACCTGCGTCTTTTGTTGCTTGACGTTGAGCGTCGTTGAAGTATGCAGGTACTGTAATAACCGCTTTTTCAACTTTTTCTCCAAGATATTCTTCAGCATATCCTTTTAAGTATTGTAGAATCATCGCTGAGATTTCTTGAGGCGTATAAGATTTACCTTCAATTTCTACTTTATAAGCAGCTTCACCCATGTGACGTTTAATTGATGAAATTGTATTTGGGTTTGTTACAGCTTGACGTTTTGCAACTTCACCTACTTGAATTTCTCCATTTTTGAACGCTACAACAGATGGTGTTGTACGGTTTCCTTCTGGGTTAGCAATAATTTTTGCTTCGTTACCTTCTAAAACAGCTACTGCTGAGTTTGTTGTTCCTAAGTCAATACCAATAATTTTACTCATATTTAATTCACTCCTATTAATGAAATTTATTATTTATTTTAAGATTCGTCTTCTTATTGTGAGACGATGACCATCGCTGGTCGTAATACTCGATCTTTTAATTTATAACCTTTTTGAAACACTTGCACTACTTTATCTGCTTCTTGACCATCTTCAACAGGAACAGTCTGAACAGCGTGATGCAATGTTGGATCAAAAGGTTGATCTAATGCATCAATTTCTTCAATACCTTCTTCTTTTAGTGCATAAAGAAAACTTTCATACACCATCTCAATTCCTTTTTTAAGGTTTTGAGCATCTTCTGATTCACTTTTAGAAGCAATGGCTCTCTCAAGATTATCAATCACATTTAATAAGTTTTGCGCTAGACTTTGGCTACGATATTTTGCAGCATCTTGTCTTTCTTTAGCATTTCTTTTTTGAATGTTTGAGATTTCAGCAGAAAGTCGATACACTTGATCGTTTAATCTTTCAACTTCTTGTTGTAATTTCTCTTCATTCGAAAGTTCTGTTGTGGTTTCTTCAGTAACTTCTTCTTGAGGAGTTTCATCTGTCACTACATTTTCTTTAATTAATTCTTCTTTAGTATTATGTTCATTTGTTTCCAAGATTTCATCTCCTTACTCTATAAGTTACGATAATAATCTTCTATCGTGGTTGCTAACTCTTCCCTGAGTCCTTTTACAATTGATAATACATTCGAATACGGCATATTCTTTGGTCCAAGAAGTGCAATCATTCCTGTATCTTGGTTTGGAGTTTCGTAACTAGCAGTTACCAAACTAAAGTCACCAAGTAACGGATGATCCATTTCTGAGCCGAGCCTAATTTGAATATCTTGATGATCATTGGTTACTAGTTGATGTAACTTAGACTGATCATCCATCAATTGATAAATTCCTTTGAGTTGATCCACATTAGCGTGATGATCAAAGTAATTTAACAAATATCTTCTTCCTGCAACATGCATTCTATCATTCTCGAAACGATTCATCATTTCTTGAATTACTTTGACGATTTGAATTTGTGAATTCATGTAGCGATTCATAAGAATTGGAAGATCCGTCTTTAATCGTTTAGCAACGATATCTAGCGGCACTCCAATTAATTCATCATTTATGATGCGAACCACTTTTTCTAAATCACTATCGTCAATAGCTCCCGGAATTGTATAGACTTTATTTTCTACTAAACCATTACTGATAACAACGATTGCCATCACTTGATTTGGGTTTAGGCGAACAAGTCTAAATCCCGATAACGTGGCAGTTCTCACTTCCGGTCCAAAAGAAATTGCGGTATAGTTCGTTAATGTTGCTAGTATGTCAGCAGATAAACGAAATACATCTTGAATCTCTAATGTTGACTGTTGGAAAACTTCACGAATTTGATTTCGAACGCTTAAAGAAACAGGTTGCTTTTGTCTAGGTAGAATATTGTCGATGTAGTAACGATATCCTTTATTAGAAGGAACTCGCCCAGAAGAAGTATGGTTCTTTTCAAGATATCCCAACTCTTCAAGCTTCATCATCTCGTTACGAATCGTCGCTGAACTAAATGGTAATTCTGCAACTTCCATCAACTTCTTCGACCCGACCGGCTCCAAAGTTTCCGTATATAATTGTATGATTAATTGTAAGATTAGCAATTGTCTATTGGTTAACATCATAGTCACCTCTCTTTAGCACTTGACTAAGACGAGTGCTAACCACATTTATAATTTAACACATTGGTCAAATTAAGTCAACATGAAAACACTAGGACTTTAGACTGATTTTCAGTTTATTATTTTCTAGTTCCGCAGATGTATAACGCTTATAACATCAACGATTCTAGCACCTTATGTGACTTGTAATTAAGATTCTTTCGAAAAAATTTTTGTCAATATGAACGTCAAACGTCAAACAAAAATATGACGTCATAATTTCCTTTGAAAGAAAAAACAATAATTTCATATTTCTTTGCAAATTTTCACCATTTCCATTATATTTTCATAAATAAAAGGAAAGGATTTATTATGAAATTATTCAAAAATTAGTAGCCCTAATTTCTTTAGCTTTTTTAACAGCAATTTTCGCTTCTAATTTTACTTCCGCATATGCAGATGGTACGACTCAAGTTAATATCACGAATATTAATGTTGATTCACTTTCTAATTCTGAAAAAGAATAAATTATTTCTGGGAATTTTTGGGAGATGTTAATTCTACTACTTCTGTAAAATTAATTTATAAAAAAGTAGGATGCTTTGTTAATAAACCTTCTCTTCCAAACACTAGGACATCAACAGGTTTAGTGACACTTGGTGCAGGAATCCTTGTGTTAGGCGCTGCCTATGCTTTATTAAAATCAAATAAAGGTAAAAAGTTAGTTACTATTTTATTTGTAATTGGAGCTGGTAGCATCCTTGTTGGATCTGTAGACGCTTCTCAAGTAATCTTAAACGGTGAAACTAAAGTAGTCTCTATTTCACAAGAGGAAACTACAGAAGAAACAACTACAGAGCAAACTGAATCTGAAGAAGAAGTAACGATAAAACCAGGAACTCCTGCTCCAGCTTAAAGAACTCTATAAATACAATAAGAGGTAGATTTTAAATCTACCTCTTTTAATTTACTTCATTCATATAAATGGTTTCATAAAACGGAATTAATTCCTTCAATGCGTCTGCAAGTTCTTCTTCAATTCCGTCTTTGTTCTTTTCAAGAAACACCGGTCTTCTTAAAATAACTTTACGGACCTCTCCTTCTTTAACAGCTCTTATTAATTCATCTCTATTAGATACGTTCCCTTCATAAGCTGTCGCATTCTTTTGAAAATCAGATGCTACGTATAAAATGTTACGATTAGGTTCACATTCCAACACTTTGTTTTGTAACATCAGAGAGCGTTCGTTCATTTTACGTTCAATAAAACTCAATTCTACATATACGCCCAATTTATCGTCATTATAAAACAACCGTAATGCAAAAGATGGATTTCCTTCATCTTGCCCCTCTTCGATAAAATATCTCCAAAAAGCAGGTCTTGCCACTTGGGCTTGATTCATCCATTGACTAACTCGGTCCATGCGAAATGACTTAAAGTTCTTCTGAAACGCTTCTGTTAACTTCGTGAATTCCTGTCTTGCATCTTGGCCAGCCTTCTTCAACAGTTCCATTTCTTCTGCAATTTCTGGAAATTTTACTGGATTTTTATATTTAACTTTGTCATACCGAAAGAAATAACTCATCTTTTCAATTGAAATCATGATTTTCCTCCTGAATATGGCTCTTCAAGCGGTCGATCATATAGACACCCACATCTATAATTGGAATATTCGAGAGCTGCTCTAATTCTGTCTTTACATATGGGAAATGCGTACATCCTAGTACGACAGCTTCAATCTCTGTACTTTCAAAATAGTGGAATAAACTTTGAAAATCGAATTGTTTAATAATCTCCTCTTCTGGTTTTCCTGTTTCAATCGCTTTAACCAGTTCTAGCATCGTCACACCAAACACCTTAAGATTAGGATTAGCAATATATAGATTGTTTTCTACTCCTGTTAATCCATGAGAATTCGCGGCCATTACTGCTAAATAATCATGTTCGACGCCTAGTGTGCGATACATTTGCATCGGAGTAATCATAGGAAGTCTATATTCTTCTTGCAATGAATCGAAATTCACAACTGAACTTAGTGAGTTACAGTATACAAAAACGGCGTCAATGTCGTTTTTCAGCCCGTTAATCACATTTCTAATATATTGTTCTCTTTCTTCGTCTTCTAACGCTTGAAAAGTCGTTTGTTCGACTGGATTTTTAGAAATCGGAACAGAAATCGTTTGAGTAAAGCCATTTTCCATCAATAAATCAACGCCTAACTTCGTGTCCATAGGTGTTCCTGCCATCACAGCAATCCGCATACACATTTCTCCTTTATAAAAAAACAAGGATGAACGCTAGGCTCATCCTTGTTTCAATAAATCATTATTTAGTTGCACGACGTACGTATGTACCTTCTGCAGTGTTAACTTCTAAGTATTCTCCTGCTTCAATGAAGTCTGGAACGTTAACTACTAAACCTGTTTCCATTGTTGCCGGTTTACCAGAACCTGTAACTGTAGCACCTTTAATTGATGGTTGAGTTTCAGTAACTTGCAGTACAACTGTTGATGGTAATGAAACCCCAATTACTTCTGAACCGTAGAATTGGATTTTAACTTCCATGTTTTCTAGGATGTATTTTAATTCTTGTTCGATTGTTTCTTCAGGAATTTCGTATTGTTCGTATGTTTCTAAGTCCATGAATACTCCAACGCCATCTTGGCTGTATAAGTATTGAACATCTTTTGTATCGATGTGTGCACGTTCTACTTTTTCATCAGGACGCATTGTTGTATCTACTGTTGAACCGTTACGAACGTCACGGATTTTCATACGCATTACAGTGTTCCCTTTACCTGGTTTGTGGTGGCTAATTTCCAACACTTTAATTAATTTTCCATCAAGAATGAATGTCATTCCAGCTTTTAAATCACTTACGTTAATCATTTTCTGACTCCTTTTGTTAAATTTTACTTTCTATTTATACCACATTTTCATTGAAAATGCACTATATTCAGTATAATTTGAATTTTATAAAATACCAACTCTTTTGAAAATTAAATCTACATTTTTAATATGGTAATGATAATCAAATGCATCATCGATCTCTTCTTTTGAAAGTGTCGACATAATTTCTGGTTGGTTTTCTAAAACAGAACGGAAAGCTAACTTTTCATCCCATGCTTTTGCCGTGCATGGCTGTACTAAATCATACGCTTTTTCACGGCTCATTCCTTTGTCGATAAGTTTCAATAACACCCGTTGACTGTAAATAAGTCCGAAAGTCGCATCCATATTGCGTAACATGTTTTCTGGGAACACCGTCAAGTTCTTAACGATATTACCGAAACGACGAAGCATATAATTGAGTAGAATTGTGCTATCTGGAATAATAATACGTTCAGCTGAAGAATGTGAAATATCACGTTCATGCCATAAGTTCACGTTCTCATAGGCTGTGACCATATGTCCTCTGATCACACGAGCAAGTCCCGCCATATTCTCAGATCCGATTGGATTGCGTTTATGTGGCATTGCTGAAGATCCTTTTTGCCCTTTTGCAAAGAACTCTTCTACTTCACGTGTTTCAGATTTTTGTAGTCCACGGATTTCTGTCGCAAATTTTTCGATACTTGTCGCAATTAATGCAATAGTAGAAATGTAATCCGCATGCAAGTCACGAGGTAAGATCTGTGTCGAGATTTCTTGAGGACGAATTCCAAGTTTTGCGCAAACATATGCTTCCACTTCTGGCGGAATATTCGCAAATGTCCCCACGGCGCCACTAATCTTACCCGCTTCAACCCCTTTTGCAGCACGTTCGAAACGTTCGATATTGCGTTTCATTTCTGAATACCATAAGGCTAGTTTCAAGCCGAAAGTTGTTGGTTCAGCGTGAACTCCATGCGTTCTTCCCATGCAAACTGTATCTTTATAAGTTAGTGCTTTTTCTTTAATGATGTCTAGGAAGTCCGCTAAGTCCTTTCGTAAAATATCGTTGGCTTGTTTTAATTGGTACCCATAAGCTGTATCGACTACGTCTGTACTGGTTAATCCATAGTGAACCCATTTCTTTTCTTCTCCAAGACTTTCAGAGACACATCTTGTAAAAGCAACGACATCATGTCTTGTCTCTTCTTCGATTTCTAAAATACGTTCAACTGTGAATTTCGCGTTTTTACGAATTTTTTCAACATCTTCTTTTGGAATTTCTCCAAGTTGTGCCCAGGCTTCAGCAGCTAAGATTTCAACTTCTAGCCAACAATTATAACGATTTTCATCAGACCAAATTTTTGCCATTTCTGGACGTGTATAACGTGTAATCATGATTTCCTCCTAATACAATTCCATAGTAACATGTTTGATTCCAACAATATCATACGGTTCTGAAACAACTTCAAACCCAAGTGATTCATATAGGTTTTGAAGGTGTGCTTGTGCATGAACTTCAATCACGGTATCTACAAACCATTCTTTACAAACTTCTTTAGCGCGCTCTAACAACGCACGACCTTTTCCTTGTCCTTGGTATCGATTGTCTATCAACACTCTACCAAGTCGCACCTTATCCTTTTCTGGAATAATTCTTAAATAGGAAATCACTTCTCTATCATCATTCATCTCAAATAGATGCCATGATTTTTTATCTGTATCGTCAATTTCTTGATAATTCAAATCTTGTCCGACAATAAAGGTTTCGATCCTTGCTTTGTAAATCGCAACAATCTCTTCCTTCGTTAGTTCATCATAGTTTTTTAAATACCACATCGAGAATCAACCTCTCTTTGTCTTGAAATAATTTCTTGTATCTTGTTCATCTTTCTTTAATTGAGCGATTAACGCATCGATTCCTTCAAATTTCAATTCTGGTCTTAAGTATTTTAACCATTTCACGCGAACTGGAAGGTGATAAATATCTTTATCAAAATCGAGCAAATTCACTTCAATCGTTACTTTATGAACATCATCAAAGGTTGGATTGATTCCGATAGACGCCATACCAGGAATCCACTTACCTTCCACAAACATTTCAACGACATATACCCCGTTTTTAAGGAGGAAAGTATCGTTAGAAACTTCGATATTGGCCGTTGGGAATCCCAGCATTTTACTACCACGGCCAAAGCCATGAACGACAACACCGTCCATAATGTAATCATAGCCTAATAGTTCATTTGCTTCTTCAATGTCGCCTTGTAGCAATAAGTCTCGTACAGCTGTAGAACTAATCTTTCCACTCGCATTTTTTTGCTCATCAATCGTGATAATCTCAAAGCGATTAGAAGCATACTTTGGTAACAATTCCATATTTGCAACATCTCGTTTACCATAAGTATAGTCAAATCCCGCAACAACAACTTTTGCTTTTAAACCGACAATATATTGATCTACAAATTCTTGTGGTGAAAGAGCTCCAAATTCCTTTGTAAAATCAACCAAATAGAAAATATCGACACCAAGTTCTTTTAATAGTTCTTTCTTGCGTTCTAAAGGAGATACATATTGAATGCTATCAGGATCTACATTTTGGAAAATAACAGATGGATGCTGATTAAAAGACATCACTGCTACTTTATAACCACGTTCCTCTGTGACTTTTTTTGCTGTTGTAATCACTTCTTTATGTCCTAGATGAATTCCATCAAAGAATCCTAAAGCGAGGACAATTGGTTCCTGAATAATACACTCTTTAGCATAAGGGTGTGATAACTCAATTGTTTGCATTCTTCTCTCCTTTCTAAAACATTTTTATTGGTTTTAATAAGCCTTTTTTGACTGGATGAGGACCATAAATTGCTATAAGTTGGTCTCCATAATAACAAGCAGTCGGTGAAACAATTTGTGGAAACTCATCTTGCGTTAAAAGGGCACCGTTTTTAAATCGAACGAATTCGTCCTTTGTTAAAATCATTCGAGGATATTCATCGAATACAATATCTACTGGCTTTAGTACTTCTTGAATTTTATCGTTTACTACAAGTTCATTTAGCTGCTCTAATGTAATGCAATCATCTGCATGGAAAGGTCCGCTTTTTACACGGGTTAATTGCGACATATGCGCCTCAACACCCAATGATTTTCCTAAATCAACAGAAAGTGTTCGAACGTAAGTCCCTTTACTACAGCTCACCTCAAACTTCCATGATTGTGTCTTCCTATCTTCATTATACACTGGATCTGAAATCCGTTTGAAGTCGTATAGTGTAGCTTTTCGAGAAGGTCGTTCCACTGCTTCTCCGGCTCTTGCGTATTCATACAGACGTTTCCCATTCACTTTAACTGCAGAATACATAGGAGGAATTTGAGTAATTTCTCCAATAAACTCCTGCATTTTTTCGTCAATCTCTTGAACTGAAAACGGCGTTTCGATAGGTGTTGTTGACACAACTTTTCCATGAGCATCCTCTGTTTCGGTAGAAAACCCTAATGTAATCTCACCTTGATAGACTTTGTTGGCTTCATGAAGGTTCTCCACAACTTTAGTCGCTTTACCGATACAAATTGGTAAGACGCCATCCACCTCAGGATCAAGAGTACCAGAATGACCAACTTTTTTCGTTTTCAATATTTTTCTAACTTTATAGACACAGTCAAACGACGTCATGCCTTTCTCTTTCCACAACGGAAGGATTCCGTCCATCCCACTCATCCTTTCACGCTTTACATTTGCTAACCTATTGTATCATAATTCGCTCTTTTCCACATAGATTATGAATATAGCTTTTTAGGCGAAAAATATGGTATTATAGATGGGTAAAATTATTTGATAGGAGTGACTTTAATGTCAAGAGTATATATTGTAACGGACTCAACAGCAGACTTAACTGAAGAAGAAGTTAAACAATTTGAAATCTCTATCGTTCCAATGAATATCTCAATCGATGACGAAAACTATATCGATGGTGTAACGATTACAAAAGATGAATTTAAACAAAAAATGATTGCAAGTAGCGAGCTTCCAAAAACAGCTCAACCATCTATCGGTCGTTTCGTAGAAGTATATGACGAACTTGGAAAAAATGGCGATACTGTTATTTCAATTCAAATGATGCGTTCAATTAGTGGTACTGTAGATGCCGCTCGCCAGGCAGCTGATATCACCGAAACGAATGTCACTGTAGTGGATTCAGACTTCACTTCCAGATCTATGGGGATGATTGTTAAAGAGGCCGCCAAAGCCGCTCAAGAAGGAAAATCAGTAGAAGAAATCCTTGAAATTATTGAAGATGCCAAGAAACGCACTACTCTTTATTTAACCGTAGTAAACTTAGACAACTTAATTAAAGGTGGCCGAATTAGCCAATTAATGGGGATGTTCTCAAATTTACTTAATATTAAATTATTCCTGCAGGTCATCCACGGAAAAATTGAGATTATTCAAAAAGGTCGAGGTTTAAAATCCCTTCAAAAAAAATACGAAGAAATCTTCGAAGAAATGAAGGCTGTACCAAGTGGTATTCAAGAAATCGGAATTATGCATGCTGGTTTAAGTGAATTTAACGAAGGAAATATCGCACGCATACGTGAACTATTCCCTGATGTGCCACTCACAATTGTAACAACTTCACCAATCATCATGAGCCACACAGGCGTTGATGCAATGGCGATTACTTACTTAGAAAATAAATAAAAAATAAAGCAACTAACTCTGGCTTTCAGAATTAGTTGCTTTTTTGTTAGTTCAATAATTGTCCGATAAAGATACCTACATAAGTACCGATGATGTAACCTAATGTTCCTACAAGCATTGTAGGGGCTACGAATCGATGCCATCCTTTAGAAATAGCCATCGCTGCAGCTGTTGTTGGTCCACCAATATTCGCGTTTGAAGCAAGAATCGCTTCTTCTACTGTGAAACCGAAGATTTTTGCACCAGCAAAAGTCACTGCCATGTTCACAAAAACCATGATTGCACAGAACACAAGTAATAATGGAGATTTTTCAATGATTGCTCCGATTGAAGCTGGAATTCCGATGACTACAAAGAATAAGTAAATCAAGAATGTTCCAATTTCGTTTGCCCCACTAATCTTCTTGAAGTATTTTGCAAAAATCGTTGAGCAAGCTACTGTTAATGTTGTTAGAATTAAATATTTATTCGAAACTAATTGAATAAGACTGTTATCACCTAGACCTGAAATAATTTCAGATAATGTAAAGCTAATGGTTACGATTATCACAGAAATTGCGAAAACAAATGCAACATCTTGAACCGTAATCACAGTATCTTTTCCATAAGCTTTTTCTTCTTCCTCTTTCACACCTTCAGTATACGCAAATTTGAAATGTTTCTTGAAGAATCCAATCGAAGGAATCATCAGTAAAATTAAGAAGTAGAATACCATTAACAAGTTATCCGCCACTGTTGCAGCTGAAATGAGTTCTTTTGGAATTTCAAAAGCGGATGAAACAGCTACAAAGTTAACTCCTCCACCAATATAACTTCCGACCATCATTCCAGCGATATGGTTTAGTACAGGGATAGCTTTAGACAAGGCTAAATAACCTAATACTGCCCCAAGTACAGTCCCAACAGAACTGATTAAGAAGATAGCTAATAATCTTCCGCTTTCTTTCCAAATCTGTTTTAAATCACATTGGAATAAAAGCATCGGAATTGCTAATGGAACAACGACTCCCCAAACTTGATCATATACAGGTGAATCTGTAGGAATAACGCCTAAATTACTTAATGTTGCTGCCATTAATAGACCGATAATCGCTCCGCTGATTTTTGCAGCCCATTTATATCGATTTTCTAAAAAGATACTAATAGTCGCAATCCCAACGATAATAGACCACAATACCCATGTATTATTTGCATCAATCATAAAACACCTCTTCTGGCTTTTTTAATACACACGAAAATTACCATATATGGTAATTTTTTACTAAAAAGGCAAAAGAGTTGTTTCTGTTTAATGTTCTTTTGCCTTCAAAAATATTATCTTTGTTCGTCTTGTTCTTGAATAGATTTTAAAAGCTCATCAATATGATTACCATAATCTACTGATTCATCGCGTTTAAAGATTAATTCTGGAGTTTTGTACAATGATAGACGTTTTCCTAATTCACGACGGATTAGGCCTTTTGATTTTTCTAAACCACGTTCAGTCGCTTGACGTTCACTAGCTAGTTTTTGAAGTGTTGTGTAGTAAATAGTAGCAATTTGAAGGTCACCAGTTACTTCAACTTCAGTAATTGTAATTTCTTGTACACGTGGATCACGAACCTTTTTAGATAAGATATCATTTACTTCTCGTAAAATTTCTTGTGACACACGTCCAACTCTAAAGTTTGCCATTTTGTCTCCTTTCCAACGAAAGAGGCACTGCAATCAGTCCCTCTTCGTTCTACTAAATCATAATAATTTATTAGTAATTGCGATCGATTCATAACGAATTTTCTCGCACTATTTTATAACGGCTTGACCTCCTAGCTTTGGCGTCCACTTCGTTAAGCTTCGTAAAATCTTCTCGATTTTCCTCTCCTTAACTCCAGTGTTCCAAAGCTGAGCAGTCGGTCTCGCACTATTTGGATAACGGCTTGAAAATTCTGAATCGACGTGCGTCTCCCGAAACATCCGCTCGACTATTCTAGTCGCTTACGGTGTTCCGGTCCAACGGTTCGATTCATAACGAATTTTCTCGCACTATTTTCTTTTAATCTCGACCATTTCGTACGCTTCAATGATATCATCTACCTTGATGTCGTTGTAGCCGTCAATCATGATACCGCACTCGAATCCAAGTTTAACTTCTTTAGCGTCATCTTTGAATCGTTTTAAGCTTGCTAATTCTCCTTCGTAAATAACAATGTTATCACGGATTAAACGAACTGAGCTTGAGCGTTTAACAACACCTTCTAATACATATGAACCAGCAATTGTTCCAAGTTTTGAAACAGTGTATGTTTCACGAACGATTGCTTGACCAGTAATTTTTTCTTCAAACTCTGGATCTAACATACCTTTCATCGCTGTTTCAATTTCATCTATTACATTATAAATGATGCGGTGTAAGCGAATATCTACTTGATCAGATTCCGCTTGTATTTTCGCTTGTGGCGTAGGTCTCACGTTAAATCCGATGATAATCGCGTTACTTGCTGTTGCAAGAGTAATATCGCTCTCGTTGATTGCCCCTACAGCTGTATGAATAATCTTCACGCGAACGCCTTCAACTTCAATCTTTTGTAAGCTTGATGCTAATGCTTCAACAGAACCTTGAACGTCAGCTTTGATAATCACGTTAACTTCTTTCAATTCTCCTTCTTTCAATGTAGAGAATAAGTTGTCTAATGTAATGCGGCTTGAAGCGTTACGTTGTTCGATTAACGCACGTTTTGCACGTTCTTCACCGGCAGCACGAGCAGTCTTTTCGTCTTCAAATACTACGAAGCGGTCCCCGGCTTGAGGTGAAGCGTTAAGACCTGTAATTTCAACTGGAGTCGCAGGTAAAGCAGTTTTCACACGGCGTCCTTGGTCATTCACCATTACACGAACACGACCAAATGTGTTACCCACAACGATTGGATCCCCAACTTTAAGAGTTCCTTCTTGAACCAATAATGTTGCGATAGGCCCTTTTGATTTGTCTAAACGTGCTTCAATTACAGTACCTAAAGCTAATCGGTTAGGATTTGCTTTCAATTCTTGAACTTCAGCTACTAATAGAATCATTTCTAGTAATTCTTCGATGTTTTGGTTGAATTTTGCTGAAATCTCAACGAAGATTGTGTCCCCACCCCATGCTTCAGGCACAAGTCCTAAATCTGAAAGTTCTTGCATCACACGTCCAGGGTTTGCTGCTGGTTTATCGATTTTGTTCACAGCAACAATAATTGGAACGTCTGCCGCTTTCGCATGGTTAATGGCTTCAATTGTTTGTGGCATTACACCGTCATCGGCTGCTACTACAATAACAGTGATATCAGTGATGTCTGCACCACGCGCACGCATTGTTGTGAAAGCCGCGTGACCTGGAGTATCTAAGAACGTAATCGGTTTTCCATCAATTTTGATTTGGTACGCACCAATATGTTGAGTAATTCCCCCTGCTTCTCCCGCTACAACTGAAGAGTTACGTAATTGGTCAAGCAATGTTGTTTTACCGTGGTCAACGTGTCCCATGATAGTTACAACTGGAGGACGTACAGTACTTTCAACGTTTTCAGAAGCTGCTTCTTCAAAATATACATCTAAATCAGAAATATCTTTTTCGATTTTTTCTTCAGCATCCATACCGTAGTCAGCCGCCAATAATTCAATAGCGTCTTTTGATAGACCTTGGTTTAATGTTGCCATTACGCCTAGTAAGAATAATTTTTTGATGATTTCTGCAGGTTCACGTTTGATTTTCTTCGCTAATTCAGCAACAGTCATACCATCTGTGTATACTAATACATCTGGTAATTCATGGAATTTACGTGCAGGAACAGCTGGTTTAGTTTTTTGTTCATCACGACGGTTTCCTTTTTTACCTTTTTGGTTGCGGTTTTTCTTGCTAAAGCCATCATTGTTAGAATCGCTATAACGTTGTTGATTTCTTCTGTCATTATTACGATTGTTTCTTGGTGATTCAAAACGATTGTTGTTATTGTTTTGTTTTTGGTTATTACGAGGACGTTCTGCTTGTCCTTGTTGGTTTGAATGAGCTTCAGTGCGTGCTGTTTCTTTCTTAAATGAAGGACGGTTTCCATTCGCATTTTGTTGTTTTTGATTTGGACGTTCTTGATTTCTCTTATCATTTTGGTCATGACGTCTTTGGTTGTGAGAATGGTTTCGTTCTTGATTTTGTTTTTGATGCCCTTGTTTTGGAGCGCGATCTTCTCTCTTCGTGAATTCTTGCTTAGGAGTTTCCTTTTTAGTTTCAGCTTTTTTCGCTTCTTGTTTTGGAGCAGGTTTTACTTCTTGCTTTGGCGCTTTTGCTGCTGGTTTATTAGCAGGTTTAGAATTCCAGGCTCCTTTAATTTTTGAGATTTCAGATTCTTCCATAGTAGACATATGGCTATTGTATGAAATACCTACTTCTTTTGCTTTTTCAATAATTTCTTTACTAGCCACATTCAATTCTTTCGCTAATTCGTATACGCGAGTTTTCGACATAGTCTCACCTTCCTATTCGTTCATATCGTTAAATCCCTTCATCTTCAGTAGACTCTTTGTAAACCCTCGATCATCAATTAAAACGATAGAACGTCTTTTGCCAATCGCTAAAGACAATTCATCTGTTTCAAATTGCTGAACAAAAGGAATTTCATAATATTCACATTTGTTTTTGATTTTTTTAACCGTGTTTGCACTACAATCTTTGGTACAAATCACTAAATTTCCTTTTTGTCTTTGAATACTTTGGATAACTTGCTCCTCGCCACTAATGAGCTTACGAGCAGCTGTTGCCATTCCAAGTAGATTCAAAGCTCTTTGTTTAACGAGCTCTTCCATCACTAAACAACTCTTTTCTTGCTTTTTGATGTTCTACATAAGCGAGAAGCTCTTCATAAAATGCATCTGGAATTTCAATTTCTAATTGTTTTTCAAACAGACGATTTTTCCAAGCTTTCTCAACTAAAGTAGGTTCAAGAGTAATATAAGCGCCACGGCCGTTTACTTTACCAGTTGGATCGATTTGCGCAACACCTTCAGCATTACGAACAATACGAACCAACTCTTTCTTCGGCATCATTTCACCAGAAGCGATACAACGGCGCATCGGAATCTTTTTCTTTTTCATCGTGCACCTCCTGTATTTTATTCTTCTTCAGAAGAAGCTTCTTCTGTTTCTTCAACGACTGGATTTGCTAAGTTTTCTAAATACTCTTCATAAGCAGTTTCAGATTTAATATCAATACGGTATCCTGTTAATTTTGCTGCTAGGCGTGCGTTTTGACCGCGTTTTCCGATTGCTAAAGAAAGTTGATGGTCAGGAACCACGACGATACAACCGTTATTATCCGAATTAAATTCAACTTTCAACACTTGAGCTGGATTTAAAGCATTTTTAATATAGATTGCTGGATCTTCATTCCATTCAACAATATCCATATTTTCACCATTTAATTCTTCAACAATGTTATGAACTCGTTGCCCACGTGGCCCTACACATGTACCGACTGGATCCAAGTTAGCATCGTTAGTACGAACTGCAACTTTAGCACGATCTCCCGCTTCACGTGCAATAGATACGATTTCTACTACACCATCATAAATTTCAGGAACTTCTTGCTCAAATAAACGTTTTAATAAATCTGGATGCGTACGACTCACAAAAATTTGAGGTCCTTTAGTAGTGTTATCTACTTTAGAAACTAAAACTTTGATTCGTTGATCTGGTAAGTACTCTTCTGTAGGAATTTGATCTTGTTTCGCCATTCCAGCCACAATACGTCCAAGATTCACATACACATAACGGAAATCTTGACGATCTACAACACCCGTCATGATTTCATTTTCGTATTGAATGAATTCATTGTAGATATTTGTACGTTCAGCATCACGAAGACGTTGCATAATTACTTGCTTCGCTGTTTGAGCAGCAATACGTCCGAAGTCTTTTGGAGTTACTTCAAAGCGAATTTTATCTCCAACTTCATAGGCTTTATGCTTTTCGTGTGCTTCTTCAAGACTGACTTCTAGCGTTGAATCGAATACATATTCAACTACTTCTTTTACAGCATATACGTGCATATTTCCTTTCTTTTGGTCAAACTCAACTTCTACATTTTGTGCTTGTCCATAGTTTTTCTTGTATGCAGATACTAATGCTGCTTCTAAAGCTGTAATCACAACATCTTTAGAAATTCCTTTTTCTTCTTCGAGGACTGTTAATGCTCTAAGCATTTCTTTACTCATTTGTTTACTCCTTTACTCCTTAAAATTTGATTGCAAGACGAGCTTTCGCAATGTTTTTTCGTTCAATGGTAAATTCTTTTGTTCTAGTTTTGATTTGTACGTTCAATGTAACGGTTTCTTCGTCGACGGAAAGAAGTGTTCCTTCAAGGAATTTCTCACCTTCAATATTTTGATAAAACGATAAATGTACGTATGAACCAATGGCTGCTTTTAATTCTTCCTCGTTTCTTAATGGGCGTTCTGCACCAGGTGAAGAAACTTCTAGGAAGTATGCTTGTGGAATTGGATCTGGATTTTGAGCGTCAAGAATCTCACTGAATTTTTCACTCATAAATGCACAATCGTCTAAATCGATTCCACCTGGTTTATCCAAGTAAAAACGTAGAAACCAATTTTTTCCTTCTTTAACAAATTCTAAGTCGAATAACTCAAAGCCTTCTTTTTGGATCACATCTCTAGTAAGCTCTGTTACCGTCTCAGTTACTTTACTCATAGCCTCAACCTCCTTATTAATCGAGTCCATGTCGATAAAAAGAGTGAGCGTTTCCGCTCACTCTCCTCTCAACTACTATTCTACTGTTTCAGTATATCATATTATTTGCGAATTTCGCAACTATTCTGATATTAGAACAAATCATCAAATAAGGATAATTGGTTTTCATCCGGCAGATGGTCTAAGACTTTATTTTCTGTCATATAATCAATTAAAGTCTTAGATACTTTCCCTCGTGTAGCCAAATCTTTCTTAGATAAGAAAGGTTGTTCTTGTCTAGCCTCAACGATTTTATTCGCAACGTTCAGTCCTAATCCTTGAATTGCTCTAAATGGAGCAATCAAAGAGTCGCCTTCTATCACAAAATTACTTGCCTCAGACTTATCAACATCCACCATCTTAAAGTGGAATCCACGTTCTACCATCTCGTTAGCAAGTTCAAGAACCGTTAACAAGTTTTGTTCCTTCGCACTAGCTTCCATTCCTTTTTCCCTAATTTCTTTAATTCGTTTCTTAATCATCTCTTTTCCTTGAGACATTGCAACGATATCAAAATCTTGTGCACGCACTGAGAAATAAGCGCAATAGTATAACAATGGTTTATGAACCTTAAACCAAGCTACACGTAATGCCATTAAAACGTAGGCAGCGGCATGGGCTTTCGGGAACATATACTTAATTTTTAAACAAGATTGAATATACCATTCAGGTACATTATTTTCTCTCATGATAGCCTGGAAGTCATCAGGAATCCCTTTTCCTTTACGAACACCTTCCATAATTTTGAATGCAATTCCTTCTTCAACGCCTTTATGGATTAAGTACACCATAATATCGTCACGACATCCAATAACTTCGGAAAGTGGAATATTATGAAGTCGAATTAATTCTTCCGCATTTCCAAGATACACATCCGTACCGTGGGATAGACCAGAGATTTGAAGTAGCTCCGTAAATGTGTTTGGTTTTGTCTGTTCAAGCATCCCTCGAACGAATTTTGTACCAAATTCTGGAATCCCAAGAGTTCCCGTATTCGAATCAATTTGTTCGGGTGTAACACCTAAAACTTCAGTACCACCAAAGATTTTCATAACTTCTGGATCATCAGGTGGAATCGATTTTGGATCCATTCCTGATAGGTCCTGTAACATACGAATCACGGTTGGATCATCGTGTCCTAGAATATCAAGTTTTAACACATTATCATGAATTGAGTGAAAATCAAAGTGAGTTGTTCTCCACTCTGCACTCAAATCATCAGCTGGATATTGAATTGGTGTAAAGTCGTACACATCCATGTAATCCGGAATAACAATAATCCCTCCAGGATGTTGGCCTGTACTTCTTTTTACGCCAGTACAACCATTAGCAAGTCTTTCAACTTCAGCTTGTCTGAATTCTAATCCTAAATCTCTTTCGTATCCTTTTACATACCCAAATGCGGTCTTATCAGCAACCGTACTAATAGTTCCTGCACGATATACGTAATCTTCCCCGAATAATACTTTTGTATAGTTATGGGCTTGTGGCTGATATTCCCCACTAAAGTTTAAATCAATATCGGGAACTTTATCTCCGTAGAATCCTAGGAAGGTTTCAAACGGAATGTCGTGTCCATCTTTCACCATCCTCGTATTACATCTTGGACAGTTTTTTTCAGGTAAGTCAAAACCTGAGCCGACTGATCCATCATCAAAGAATTCTGATAATTGGCACTGTGGACATCTATAGTGGGGTGCTAACGGATTCACTTCGGTAATTCCAGTTAAAGTAGCTACTAAGGATGAACCTACCGATCCACGTGAACCGACTAAATAACCGTCTTGATTACTCTTTAATACAAGTTTTTGAGCAATTAAATAAATTACCGAAAAACCATTTCCAATAATACTCTTTAGCTCTTTTTTAATACGATCATCCACAATTTTAGGAAGAGGGTTTCCATACCATTCATGGGCTTTATCATAACTTAGTTTAGTTATCTCATCCTCTGCTCCTTCAATTTTTGGAGTATATAAATCATCCTTTACAGGTGTAATTTCCTCTAATTGTTCGCTAACCCAATTAGAATTTGTAACGACCACCTCATAAGCTTTATCTTCTCCAAGAAATGCGAACTCTTTCAACATTTCATCTGTAGTTCTTAAATGAGCATCAGGATACTCTTGCGGAACTCCATTATTAACCGAAGTTAACAATATTTCTCTATAAATCTTATCTTCAGGATTTAAATAATGAACATTCCCAGTTGCCACAACTGGTTTTCCAAGTTCATCCCCTAATCTCACTAAGTTTTGGATAATTTCTTCTAAGTGATGTTCATTTCGAATTAATTCTTTTTTAATAAGAGGACGATAAATAGCTTTTGGCATAATCTCGATGTAATCATAAAACTTCGCTTTTTCTTTCGCTTCGTTATACCCTTTTTGCATCATCGCTTCAAAAACTTCACCTTCAGCACATCCCGAACCTAGTAAGAATGAATCTCTTCGACTAGAAAGCATGCTTCTTAAAATTCGAGGAACTCGGTAATAATACTGAATATTGGATTGAGAAACTACCTTGAATAATTCTTTTAATCCAGCTTGATCTTTTGCAAAAATCGTTGCATGGAAAGGACGGCCATTCTTAAATACTTCTTCAGGATGAATATTTGTATTTAATTCATCATGATATAAAAGTTGATGGTCGTTTGCTGCCTCTTTTAGGAAAATATGACATAAATAACCCGTTGTTTCAGAATCATATACGGCACGGTGGTGTTGTTCCAATGCAACATTATAGCGTTTTGCAAGTGTATTTAAACGGTGCGATTTCAATTGTGGATGAAGCATACGAGATAATTCTAAAGTATCGATAACTGGTTGTTCAGTTCGCTCAATTCCAACATTCTCATAGCCTGTATTTAAAAATCCCATATCAAAGCTAGCATTATGCGCAACTAAGATACAATCTTTAGAAAACTCATGAAATTCTTTTAACACTTGTTCAACAGATTTAGAACCTCTGACCATATCGTCAGTAATCCCCGTAAGTTGAATTGTCGTTGCAGATAATGGATGACCAGGATCAATAAATTCTTCGAACTTATCAATCACTACTCCATTCTTCATTTTGACGGCTGCTAATTCGATAATACTATCATAAATTGCAGAAAGTCCCGTTGTTTCAACGTCAAAGACTACATAAGTCGCATCTTCTAATAAAATATGCTGAGGATGATATGCTACATTCACATGGTCATCAACAATATTTCCTTCTAAACCATAAAGAATTTTAATTCCGTTCTTCTTTCCTGCACCATGAGCTTCAGGATAAGCTTGTAAATTCGCGTGATCCGTAATCGCAATCGCCTTATGCCCCCATTTAGCAGCTTGAGTTATTAAATCACTTGGAGAATTCGTTGCATCCATTACAGACATATTCGTATGCATATGCAATTCAACCCGTTTTTCTCCTTCAAAAGTATCCTTTCTTCCTTCGTGCTTAACTAAATTCATATCACGAATAATCATACCGAGTTCTTGAGAATATTTATTAACTTCTATACTACCAAATGCCTTTACCCAGGAACCTTTTTTTAATCCTTCTAATGCTGCTTCATCTTCAGGTGTCGAAGGGAATAAGGTTGCGCTGATTGATGAAGTATAATCTGTTAGTTTAATATTTCCGAAGAGCTTTCCTTTTGCTTTTCCTCTACGAAGTTCAATGTCAAAAATTTTACCTTCAATAACTACATTTCGTTCTTCTTCAAAAATATCAGCAATGGCCCTCGTTTCAGAATTAGATTTGATGATTTTTCCATAAATGACTCCCTCCTGCTTGGAGTTAGTAGGCATAGGTTTGTTCTTTTGAGTGGAACTTGCCATCATTTGAGCGTTCTTTTGAGCTTCATTAAAATCATCCTGTATTTGTTGTTCCTTTTGCTCAAAAAGCTCCGTCATTTTTTCATGCATTTCATCATCTAATTGGATGTGAATTCCTATTTTTGGGAACCCAACTTCTATATACGCTTGCTGAATCTTTGGAATACAGTTTTTGACTAAGTGAGTTTTCGTTAATTCATTCGGACAATGAATTTGAATTTGATTATTTACGAACTTAGGTGTTTGTCCTAACAATATTTGATGAGAAACGGATGATTCATCCTTTATAGTATCAAGTATATAAGCCCAGTAATCCTGAATTAAAGTTTCATTTACAATCACGTTTTCTTCAGTTGTTATGATTGTTTTTGCCCCACCAAAGCGCTCGTAATTTTTACTCAATAATTCAGTAAACAATTGAAATTTTTCAAAGAGAAAAATATTTGGATTGTGAATATGGAAAATCCAGTTTTGATTTGATTTTGAAATGTCAATTCGTAATAACTTAGCGTCATCAAAATCCGGTGAGAAAACATTAACATCAGCAATATCAAATTGTTCAATTACTTTTTTCATTAAATCTTTATGTGATTGACTCATTGTTTCCTCCTCTTTTATTACATAAGAAGAGTGTTCTACGGATGTAGAAACACTCTTAGGTTAATTAAATAATTTCATAATATCATTCCAAGTAACAAGAAGCATTAATGCAAAAAGAAAGATAGCTCCTGCAATCGTTAAATAGCCCTCTTTTTCAGGATCTAATGGTTTCTTTCTTATTCCTTCGATAAAGTTTAAAACAAGTTTTCCTCCATCTAAAGCAGGAATTGGTAAAAGATTCATTACTCCAAGATTAGCACTAATCATTCCCATAAATGAAAGTAAGTCTATTAAACCATTCTTAGCAACCTGTGAGGTCAAACTGTAAATAGCCACTGGTCCACCAAGTTGATTTAAATTAAAACCTTTAGTAAAAATTGATCCTAATGCAGACAATACCAACACAATTACACTGATTGTTTGCGTAAATCCATATCCAAGAATCGATAAAATACTATTATCTAAAGTTCTAGTTACACCTAGTTGGCCTATTTTACTTCCGTTCTGACCTTCAACTGATTTTGGAGTGATACTGACATTTTTTGTATCACCATTTCTTTGAATTGTCATCGAAAGAGTCTTATCCGCGCTTGAACGAACAATTGAAGTCATTTCATCCCATGAGTGAATATCTACTCCGTCAATCGAAATGATTTTATCCGATGTTTGAAGTCCCGCTTCATGAGCAGCTGATTGATCACTAACTTGGCCAATTACAGGATCATTAGAAGGTACTCCACCTTGCATAAAACCTACGATAATAAAAATGATGATGGATAAAATAAAATTATTCATTGGCCCTGCAGCATTCGTTTTAATTCGATTCCATAAACTGGCAGAGTTAAATTGACGTTCAATCGGTGCGACAACAACCTCCGTACCATCACTCTCAATGATTGTTGCTTGCTTAGAAACCGTTAAATTTACTTTTTCTTCTGAATTGACAAAGTAGCCACTTAAAGTCATTGAACGATGCAAATCAGCTTCTTCTATTTGGAAAGGGACTGAATTTTCAATGATTAAATGTTCATCAAAGTTTAGTTTTTGAACAATATTTTCTTTATCCAATTCAATAGTAATCATCATTCCAGGTTTAATTTCTTGTTCATCCTCATCATGACCTGCCATTCTAACATAACCACCAATTGGCAATAATCTTAATGTATAAACCGTTTCACCTTTACGAACCTGAAAAATTTTTGGCCCCATTCCGATTGCAAATTCTCTAACTAAAATTCCAGCTTTCTTAGCAAAATAATAGTGACCAAATTCGTGAATTATAACAATAACACTAAAAACAAACAAGAATGCAATAATTGCCTGCAACTCTTTCACCTCTCTTAATTATTTCCAAAGAATTTATAAATAATTTGGAACATAAACATTGCAAAAAATGTAGAATCAAATCGATCTAAGACTCCACCATGTCCAGGAAATAGTTTTCCCGAATCCTTGACATTAAACTGTCTCTTATATGCAGACTCTACTAAATCTCCCAACTGTCCAAAAACTGATAAGCTAACGATTAATAAAACAAACTCTAAAACGGAAAAATTAACTGGATTATAGAATGGTACAACTAGTAATCCTAATCCTAAAGAACCAATCACCCCTCCAATAGAACCCTCAATTGTTTTATTCGGACTGATATCAGGTGCTAATTTATGTTTTCCAAATTTTCGTCCAAAAATATAAGCAAAGGAGTCTGTCCCCCAAATGATTAAGAACACAAAAATTGCCATTCCGAAACTAATACTTCTTACAAATAAAATCCCTGAAAAACCTCCACCAACGTATAGAGAAATGAGGGAGCAAAAAGCAGCATCTTCAAATGAGAATCGATCACTTTTATATACTGTTAATGTCATTAATAGCATGACTATAAGGAAATAAATGAAGAAATAATCTATTCCTCTAGGTAATGCTACTAGCGGTCTTTGTGAAAATAAAAATGACAATGTTGCTAATAAAGTTAATACACCTTCTACAGAAAATATGTTCATTTTTTTCATTTGGAAAAATTCATAAATCCCAACAGTAGATAATAAAAGAAATAGTGTTCGAAGGCCTATTCCACCTTCATATAATAACGGAAGAAAGATTCCCAAAGCGATTAAAGCAGTAATAACTCTTTTCCCCATCTAAGCAAGTCCTCCATAACGTCGATGTCTACTCTGATATGTTTGAATAGCTTTATGCAAATCTTCTTCAGAGAAATCAGGCCAAAAAATATCCGTAAAATAATATTCACTATAAGCCAATTGCCATAGTAAAAAATTACTTAATCTAACTTCTCCACTCGTACGTATCATTAAGTCAGGATTTTGTAAGTCTCCTAAAAAATGAGTTTGTAAATGCGATTCAAAAACAGCCTCATCAATATTTTCGATTTCTAATTCACCTTGTTTTACAAGCGTAGATATTGCCTTAGTCGCCTCAATAATTTCAGCACGCGAACCATAATTCAAAGCGAATGTCAAAACCATTCCAGTATTATTTTTTGTATCTTCTACAGCCTTTAAAACAATGTTTTTTGTTGCTTCAGGTAATTCATCAATAAACCCAATTAATTGAATCTTCATATTTCTCTCTTGGAGTTCAGGCATGAATGTTCCAAAAAAATCTCCGGGCAATTTCATTAAAAAACTAACTTCTTCAGTTGGTCTTTTCCAATTTTCAGTACTAAAAGCATATAAAGTCATTGCTTTCACGCCCAAATCGTCAGCAGCAATAGCAATTCTTTTAACAGTGCTCATTCCCTCTTTATGTCCTGCAATTCTAGGAAGATTACGTTTTTTCGCCCAACGCCCATTTCCATCCATAATAACGGCAATGTGTTTTGGGATATTTTTTGAATCTAAAGAAATAATTTCCGTCACTTCTTCTTTCTTTGATTGTTTCTTCCAAAAAACCATGGCATCCATTCCTTTTCATGTATTTCCTTTCTATTGTAACAGATGTTGCAGTTCTTTTATAGTATTCTATTTTCAAGATTAAAAAAAAAATAACCTACTGAATACATTGGTTTATAAAGGGAAAAATGTTATACTTATAGACAGATTTATGAAACAGATAAAGGAGTCAACCCATGATTACTATGAAGGATATTGTGCTAGAGGGACATCCTGCTCTTAGAAAACGTGCAGAAAAAATTACTTTCCCTCTTTCACCAGAGCATCAAGAATTAGCTAAAGAGATGCTTGATTTTTTACATAACAGCCAAAACCCAGAAATTGCTGAAAAATACGCATTACGCGCAGGAGTTGGTTTAGCAGCTCCTCAACTCGGGAAAACCATTCAAATGATTGCCTTACTCGTTCCTGGTTTTGAGGAAGAAGAAGCGATTTTAGATGAAGTCTGGATTAATCCTCGAATAATGAGAGAATCCGTTAAAAAAGCTTGTTTAAAAGACGGAGAAGGATGCTTATCTGTTAATCGTGAAGTTCCAGGTATAGTACTTCGCCCAGAACGGATTACGGTTAAATATCAAGATATCAACGGTGATGAATTTGTTCGTACTTTAACTGATTATGAAGCCATCGTAGTTCAACATGAAATTGATCATTTAAATGGTGTTATGTTCTATGACCATATCAACCAATCACAGCCAATGTATATTCCTAAAGGAGCCGTTGTCATTGGAGAATAAGAAACCCATTTTGGTGTTTGATTTAGATGATACTTTATATTCTAAAAAGAAAGTTTTTTTGGATACCTTAAAAGAAATCTACCCTAACCATTCATTTGACGAAAGTTCATATAAAGTTTACCAAGAGAAAAGTGATGAAGCTTTTGAATTATTCTCAAAGGGAAAAATTTCATTAGAAGAAAACCATTTCTCACGTGTTCAAAATACGTTAACAGCTTTAGAATTGCCCTCTTCCTCACAAGAAACGATGACGTTTAAAAAAGAATACCAGTTTATGATGGATCATATCCAATTAGATAAAGAATGGGTTTCATTTTTTGATTACCTATCACCAAAAGCTAACTTAGTCCTTCTAACCAATGGACCAACAGACCACCAATTAAAGAAAATTCATTCACTAAACTTATATAAATGGTTTACTTCAAAAAATATTTTCATTTCTGAAGATACAGGGGTTAAAAAACCGGAACCTGAAGCTTTTATAAATGTTGAAAGATTATTTCCTAATAATTCTCCATCAAAATTTTGGATGATTGGCGATGATTTGAAAAACGATATTTTTGGTGCTAAACAAAGAAATTGGAATACGATTTATTTCAAGTATGAAGAAACCATACAGTCTCTAATGAGCTCTCCTCTTTCAACTCCCAATCAATTATTAGAAAAATTGCTATACGAATGTTCTTTCGACTTATAAAACTATGAAAATAGAAGCATTCTATGCTAAAATATGATAGAAACATTATGAAAAAAATTAAAGGAGTACATACATGATTTTTAAAATTACTTACCAACCAACAAAAACAGAGGCTCCACGTCGTGAGAACACAGAAGCTTTGTATATCGAAGCAAGTGACAAGGTAGAAGCCCGCCGCCTTGTTGATGAAAATACTGAATACAACGTAGAGTTCATCCAAGAGCTAGATGAGAAACACCTAGCTTACGAAAAACAAAACCCAGAATTTAAATTAACGGTGTTCAAATAAAATGAAACCAAATATTAAAAACAACGAAACGGGCGTATTTGCTTTTGGCGGTTTAGGCGAAATCGGTAAAAACACTTATGGCGTTCAATTCCAAGATGAACTTATCATTTTGGATGCCGGTATTAAATTCCCTGAAGATGATTTACTCGGAATCGACTACGTGATACCCGATTATAGTTATATCGTTCAAAATATTAATAAAGTAAAAGGGCTATTTATTTCACATGGACACGAAGACCATATTGGTGGGATTCCTTTCTTAATTAAGCAAGCGAACATCCCTATTTATGCGACGAAACTTGCGATGTCTTTAATTCGAAATAAATTAGAAGAACACGGACTTTTAAGAGATGCGATTCTTCACGAAATTGATGAAGACAGCGTGATTAAATTCCGTAAAACACAAGTGAGTTTCTATCGCACGACCCACTCTATTCCAGATGCATTTGGGATTGTGATTAAGACTCCTCCAGGAAATATCGTGTTTACAGGTGACTATAAGTTTGACTTCACTCCAGTTGGAGAACCAGCGAATCTTCACCGTATGGCACAAATTGGTTCAGAAGGTGTCCTTGTTCTCTTAGGAGACAGTACAAACTCTGAAGTTCCTGGATTTACTCAATCTGAACAAGTTGTTGGAAAATCAATTAAAGAAATTATCCAACGTGTGGATGGACGAATCATTTTTGCGACATTCGCTTCAAACGTTTCTCGTCTAAAACAAGTAACAGATGTTGCTGTTGCAACTGGACGTAAATTAGCTGTATTCGGACGTAGTATGGAAGCTAGTTTCCGAACTGCTAGAGAATTAGGCTATATTCAAGCGCCAGATGATACTTTTATTGATGGACGAGAAATCAATCAATACCCTTCTGAGAAAGTCATTATTTTATGTACAGGCTCTCAAGGGGAACCAATGGCGGCCCTTAGCCGTATCGCTAACGGGACTCACCGTCAAATCTCTATTCAACCTGGAGATACAGTCATCTTCTCTAGTTCACCAATCCCTGGAAACACTTCAAGCGTTAACCGCGTCATCAACCTTCTTTCAGAAGCTGGTGCTGAAGTCATCCACGGTAAAGTTAACAATATTCACACATCTGGTCACGGTTCTCAAGAAGAACAAAAATTAATGCTTCGCTTAATGAAGCCTAAATACTTCGTTCCAGTTCATGGTGAATATCGTATGCAGAAGATTCAAGCGAACCTTGCAACTCAAGTGGGAATTCCAAAAGAAAACTCATTTATCTTAAGCAATGGTGATGTTCTTGCAGTCACAGCTGACTCAGCGCGCCGAGCTGGTCACTTCTTTGCCGGAGATGTTTACGTTGATGGTAACGGAATTGGTGATATCGGAAACATTGTTTTACGAGATCGTAAGACACTTTCTCAAGACGGTTTAGTTATCTGTGTAGCTACTGTTGACTATGAAAACCGTGAACTAGTGGCTGGTCCAGATATGCTCTCTCGTGGATTTATCTACATGAAAGAGTCTGGTCAACTTCTAAATGAAGCACAAGCTATCCTTCGTGATGAAATTGAAGAATTGCTTTTGGACACTGAAGAAGTACTAAACGAACGTTCTCTCAGAAATAAAATCACAGACGTTTTAGGTCCTTTCTTATTTAAGAAAACGGAACGTCATCCAATGATTCTTCCAGTAATTCTAGGAGTTACTGAGGCAGATACTTTAGAATAAATAAATTAAGAGGTGTACCGCAATCGCGGTACACCTCTTTTCTATTGAACTTAAACTAGCTGTTATAGTTTACTTTCATTATTGGAGTACTTTTTGAACATCTTCAATCATTAATTTAGTAGATTGTAATCCACCACCGCTGAGATACCATAAGTCAGAAGTTAATTGGATGACACGGTTATTCTTTACAGCGTTTGTTTCTTTGAATAATGCATTATTTAGAACTGTGTCTGCATTTGAGTTATCTCCTCCAATTGCTAAAGTTCTGTTTAATAAAATAATAGTATCAGGATTGATTTCTTTAATCCCTTCAAAACTCATTTCTTGTCCATGACGACTATCTTCAATCTTAGCATCAGTTGCTTTGAATTTGAGTGATTGATAAAGGAATGCAAAACGTGAATCTGCGCTAAAAGCGGACATCTTCCCTTCGTTAAGCATTAAAGTCAATGTTTTATTGGTTGATTTCTCATTCACATCAGCCACTTTCTTAATCGAAGCTTCTAGTGATTTAATTTCTTCCTCTGCTTTTGTCTCAGCCTCTTTACCAAATAGTGATGCTACCAAGCGGATGTTTTTAGACACCGAATTCCAGTAGTCTTTTTGGTCCACTGAGATAATAACAGTTGGTGCGATTTCTTTTAATTGGTCTAAATATTTAATCGTACGACCTGAAGCGATGATTAAATCGGGTTCTAATGCAGCAATAGCCTCAATATCTGGTTCCACCATTGATCCTATTGGTTGGATACTTGATGGTAAATCTTTTAAGTACGCAGGCAAAGTTTTTAAAGGCATCCCTGCAATATTATGGACAAAACCAAGTTCGCGAATTGTATCGGCAACTCCTAAATCAAATACAACAATTTTCTTTGGTTTTGTTTTAACAGTTACGTCTTCTTTCCCGTTAGTAAGAGTCACTTCACTCTTTTCTTCTGCTGCAGCAGCTTGAGTTTGAGTCGTAGCTCCATCTGTTTTTGTTGTTTGTCCGCAAGCTGCAAGAATCAATACAGCTACTAAACTAATTAAAGCTAAAATTTTTTTCATTCTAATTCTCCATTCTTAATAATACATATTTTTTTGCCATTCATTTCAACCACTTCTAGTGGAATTTCATATAAAGCTGATAACACATCATCTTTCATCACTTTATCGACTGTATCATGGATGATACAGTTTCCATTTTTAAAACAACCAATATCATCTGAAAAATTACTTGCCATATTTAAATCATGCATCACAATCACAATCGATTTTTCTTTTTCGTCGACTAAGAATCGCAATAAATTCATTACTTCATACGCTTGTTTTAAATCGAGATGATTTAATGGTTCATCCAGTAAAATCCATTCTGTATCCTGAGCTAAAACCATCGCAATGAGCGCTCGTTGGTACTGCCCTCCAGATAAAGTTCCAATGTCCTGTGTTCTAAAAGAGGTAAGATTTGTATTCACTAGCGCCTCTTCTACAATACGCTCGTCCTCTTTGGTAATTTTTCCTTTCGTATAAGGGAAACGACCAAAACGAACAAATTCTTCTACTGTCATACTGACATGTACCTGCTGATTTTGTTTTAAAACGGCCAGTTCTTTTGCTAATTCTGTTGAATTCCACGCCTCAACTTCTTGTCCTTTAATATATATAAACCCTTCATCTTTCGGCAGAAGTCGACTCATCATCCCAAGAAGGGTTGATTTCCCGGCGCCGTTTGGTCCAATAAAAGAAGTCAGTCGATGTTTTGAGACTTCTAAATCTACATGGTCAACAACAGGATGACGATATTTTTTTGTAACACCTTTAAGCTGCACCAGGATTCTCTCCTTTCACTAATAAGACTAAATATAAAACTCCACCAATCCCTTCAATAAACACGCTAATCGGAATCGTAAGTTGGAATACGCGCTCAACAATTAATTGGGAAGCCATCACAATCGCAAGGCCTAAAATAGCTGAAAACAACCATAAAATGCCATGCTTATATTCTTTTGTTAACTGGTAGGTTAAGTTGGCAATCATAAAGCCTAAAAATTGAAGTGGCCCTACTAGAATCGTTGATAAACTTGTCATAATAATCACGATAACAATCACTATATTACTGAGTCGTTTTGTATCGATTCCTAACATCTTTGCACCATCAACACCTAAATGAAGAGCATCGAGTTGATGTCGTATTTTATAGAAAATGACCATTAAAAGGATGAATAATCCAATCGCTACACCAATCATCATTGGTTGTGCATTCATTTTTTGGAAAGATGGATAAAGCGAACTTTGTAATTTATCAAACTCGTTTGGATCCATTAATACTTGTAAGAACGTACTTGCATTTCGAAAAAGCATCGAAAACGCCATTGTTAGTAACAATAACACTTTGAAGTTCGATAGCATCATTCCTTTTGACGCATTCATTAAGAGCAGCAGTAAAATAATTTGAATTCCAATTGTAACGGCATAGATGATGACGGATTGTTCTACTTTTACTCCAAGTAAACTCTCAAAATAATAGAGACCGCTTTGAATAAAAACGAATAAACTTTCAATCCCTAAAACACCAGGTGTTAAGAAACGATTTTGAACAACCGTTTGAAAGCTAATCGTCGAAATCGGAATAGCGCAAGATACAATCACCATTACAAGTAGTTTCAATAAGCGACGTTGCATAATAAAGTTAGAAACATTTGTACTAATCTTCGTCGGAATTAGTAAATACGCCACAATTAATAAGACGATGATTACACAGAGGATTCCTAATAAGATTTGTGTTTTCTTTTTCATAGGTCTCCTCCCCTCTTTTCCAGGCGAATCACTTGGAAAATAAAGAGTGCAGCCCCAAAAATACTTAAGATGATACTTACGGAAATTTCGTAAGGCGCAATCACTATACGCGCGAGAATGTCACAACTCAATACAAGGCAAGCTCCGACCAACATTGTGAGTGGTACTAAATCCTTCATCTGAGATCCAAAACGCATGCGTACAATGTTTGGAACAATCACACCTATAAACGGTAAACTGCCCACTGTAATCATTGTTACGCTCGTTGTTAATGCGATTAATACTAATGTTAAGGACTCCATTTGTTTAACAGGAACCCCAAGATTTCGACTGATATCTTCCCCCATGCTGACCACTGTATAATAATGGGCAAATACAATACTAAGGACCAGAACAAATAAACATAAGTAAAGCCATTCATACTGATTTGTTTGAATCATCGAAAACGATCCTTGCATCCATGACGATAGACTTTGGTCTAATTGAAATTGATACGCAATAAACTGTGTACATGCTCCAATGACTCCGCCAAAGATTAGACCAATTAATGGAATCATCCATTTTTGTTTTATAGACAGATGATGCTGTAAGGCGACAAAAAGAGCCGAGAAGCCAATCGCAAACACAAAAGATGTTGCCATTTTTTCTAACAGACCAGGCGATGGGAATAATAATAAACTCATCATCAGTCCAAGTTTTGCGGCATCGACAGTCCCTATCGTACTTGGCGAAGCAAACTCATTTTGAGTAATCGTCTGCATCAATAAACCCGATACACTCATTGCAGAAGCTGACAATAAAATACTTAATAGTCTAGGAAATCTTGATTCCCAAAACAGTTGTGTTGCGCTCTCTGCTCCGTTAAAAAATTCCATCCAAGAGAAACTAGATGCTCCAACAGAGAGTGAGATAACGCTTAATATAAGTAATAATAAAATTAAATAACTAACTCTTTTCATGTTCTCTCTTTTCTAATTGATAATCATTCTCAATTACAACATTTGTTAGTTTAGCAAATAATTCACTAGATTTAAACCCTTTTTTGTGAAAAAAAGTAGTTTTCATAAAAATTGCAAAAAAAGAAGCAATCCCTAAGGACTGCTTCTTTTATCTATTTTTTAATCTAAGAAGTCTTTCAATTGTTTAGAACGACTTGGGTGGCGTAATTTACGTAATGCTTTCGCTTCAATTTGACGAATACGTTCACGAGTTACCCCAAACACTTGCCCTACTTGTTCTAATGTACGAATTTCACCGTTTTTATCAAGACCAAAACGTAGGCGAAGTACGTTTTCTTCACGGTCCGTTAATTGTTCAAGAACTTCATCGAGTTGCTCTTTCAACAATGCGTATGCTGTATGATCAGCTGGGCTTGTTGCGTTATCGTCTTCGATGAAATCCCCTAAATGTGAATCGTCCTCTTCCCCGATAGGCGTTTCAAGAGAGACTGGTTCTTGAGCAATTTTTAGAATTTCACGAACTTTTTCAGTTGGTAAATCCATTTCTGCACCGATTTCCTCCGGTGTAGGTTCGCGTCCTAAATCTTGTAATAGTTGTCTTTGAACACGTACTAATTTATTGATTGTTTCAACCATATGTACTGGAATACGAATTGTACGTGCTTGGTCTGCAATCGCACGTGTGATTGCTTGACGAATCCACCAAGTTGCGTAAGTTGAGAACTTGAATCCTTTCGTATGGTCGAATTTCTCAACAGCTTTCATTAAGCCCATATTTCCTTCTTGGATTAAATCCAAGAACTGCATTCCACGCCCTACATAACGTTTTGCAATGGATACTACTAAACGAAGGTTGGCTTCCGCTAGTTCTTGTTTAGCTTCTGTATCCCCTTCTTGAATTCGAAGAGCTAATGCAACCTCTTCGTCCGCACTAAGAAGTGGAACTCGTCCGATTTCTTTTAAATACATACGAACGGAGTCATTAATTTTTGTATTGGATGATAAAGCAGTATCATCTTCAACAGTTCCAACTTCAGCTTCACGTTGACTCTCAACGGACAACTGATGACTTGTTGGTTCACCATTTGCATCAACAACACTAACCCCTGCATCCTCAAATTTTTGAATTAACTTATCCATTCCTTCCGCATCCAATTCAAATGGGATTGCGATTTGTGCAGATAAATCATCGTATAAAATTTGACCGAATAATTTTCGTTCTGCAAGAAGCATTGAAGTTGCTTCATTCAGTGTTTGACCTTTTTCATTTTTTTGAACTGTCATTCACCATTCCTCCATTCATTCTATTTCTTAATTGTCGTTGAATCTCCATTATTTCACGCATCAATTTCTGACGTAAAATATCATCTTTCATAAGAGCAGCACGATTCAACTCTTCTTTTTTATTAGCAAGCTGCTCTTTTAGCGAATTTTTTTTCGATAAAACATAAACTAAATCTTGAATTTCTTGTTCTGTACATTCCGGTGGAAAGTTAGACAGTTCAATTTCTGAAACAAGATTTCGGTTCAAAACATCTTTATCATCTAAAAAGAGGAAAAATTGTTGAACATCAACTTCATTCTCTTCATTCTTAAAAGATTGTAACAATAAATATAACTGTTCATAATGCGAATCAGGAAAAACGAATTCAGAATCAATTCTATTTAGATAAGTCCATGCCTGTTCATTATGAAGCAATCGATACATCAAATGTTTTTGGATATGCTCATTCTTCGTTGCAGGTTTAATCTCAACCTGGCGATTATAAGAAACTGACTCAGCGTTAGACTGCCTTTTTTGTTTTCCTAAGCGTAACCGTAATTGTTTTACCTGGTTTAAAACGGTTGAGAAATCTAAATCGAATTCATCAGCGAGAGATTTCATCGCCAAGTTCAGCTCAACTTCATTACTAATTTTAGAAAGTACTACAATCATTTCTTCGATATACTGAATTTTTTGGCTTTCTATTTGTAAAGAATATTTTTTAGAAAGAAATCTCTTCTTAAATTGGTATACCGTCTCTTGAGAATATTCTACTAAATCTTTAAACGCTTGAGTCCCTCGTTCTTTTATGAATTCATCAGGATCCAAGCCGTTATCAAAAGGAATAATCCCTATTTTAAAAGCATTAGTGTCTTGAATCATTTCTATGGCACGATTCGTTGCTTCTAACCCCGCCTTATCTCCATCATAAGCAATCAGAATTGTATCTGTAACTTTCTGTATGCTTTGAATTTGTTCAGGAGTTAAAGAAGTCCCCATCGAAGCAACCCCAGTTTGAACACCTGCTTGCCAAGCAGAAATAACATCCATATACCCTTCAAACAAAATCACTTTATTCTGTTTTCGAATATTTTTCTTTGCCAAGTCGAAGTTGAAAAGAAAATTTCTTTTTGAAAAAAGGATTGTCTCTGGACTATTTAAATATTTTGCTTGAGATGCGAAATCATCAGAATAACCTGGTAAGACTCTTCCGGAAAAAGCAATAATTTGTCCATGTTCATTTCTAAGCGGAATCATTATTCGTTGATTAAAACGATCAAAGAAACCATTTTGTTTTTCAGAAAATAGACCTGAAGCTTCTTTTTCCTCATCCGTTAATTGTAATTCTTGAAGGACTAGTTCTAATTGTGTTCTGTCTTTTAAAGAAAAACCAAATCCGAATTCTTTTAAGGTTTCGACGGTATATCCACGATTTTCTAAATAATCAAGCGCTTCTTTCCCGCCTTTAGTGTTTAAAAGAACGTGAGAATAAAACTCAGCCGCTTTTTCATGAGCCTCATATAATTTCTTCTCTTTTCTCGGAATAATCATTTGCGTTGTTGGTAGCTCTACGTCTATATCGATGTTAGAGAGTTCAGCAACTCGAACCACGGATTCCGGAAAAGACAAGTTTTCAAGTTCTTGCATGAAATTAAAAACATTGCCACCTCTCCCGCAGCTAAAACAATGGAATAATTGTTTTTCTTCCGTCACAGTGAAAGATGGTGTCCTTTCATCGTGAAATGGACAGCGACCAAATAGACTTTTCCCTTGTTTTCGTAACTGTACAAACTGACCCACAATATCAAGAATATTCACTTGCGATTGTATGCTTTGAACCGTTTCTTTTGAAATTCTTTGACTCATAAAAAACACCCTCCATACAATACGCCTAATGATACAGCATATAATATAACATAATTCTAAAATGAATGCAATGTAATCAATTCTATTTTTCGCTCAAAACATTGTTATTATCATCTTTATAGTATATCCTTTTAACTTTCAATATACCTTATAAGTTATATTGATAAAAAGAAAAGAGCAAAGCTACTAAGCAATGCTCTCTTTTTTAATAAATTGTTCAATGAAATCCCAAGCTTTCTCTACTCCTTCTCCAGTTTCTGAAGAAAAAGTTAGGAATAAATCTTCTGGAGGTTTTCCAAATGCTTTACGGATTACACTTACATGTTTATTCCATTTTCCTCTAGGAATCTTATCACATTTTGTCATCACAATTCGATAAGGAATATTATAGTATTCAAGAAACTCTCTCATTTGAACATCTTCTTGACTCGGCTCATGTCTAAAGTCTACCAAAATAAGAACTAGTCTTAATGATTGACGAGTAGTAATATATTCCTCAATCATTTTTCCCCACTTTTCACGTTCTTTCTTTGAAACCTTTGCATAACCATATCCTGGTACATCCACAAAGTAAAACAGCTCATTGATATGATAAAAATTTAGTGTTTGCGTTTTACCAGGTTTACTAGAAGTTCTAGCAAGACTCTTTCTTTGAATCAACTTATTGATAAAGGATGATTTTCCAACATTCGAACGACCAGACAAAGCAATTTCAGGAAGGTCTCCTGCAGGATATTGTGCTGGAGAAACTGCGCTAATTGTAAATTCCGCTTTATTAACCTTCATTTTCTAACCCTTTCTTTTCTGGTATTTTAACAAAGAATAACAAAATTGAACCGATTAAGAACAAGATAACTAATGAGAATACTCCATCTAATGATTTTCCTGTCAATTGAGCAGTAATCCCTAACAATGTAGTCCCAAGAATAGATGAGAATTTTCCAAAAATGTTATAAAATCCGAAAAATTCATTTGACTGATTCGCTGGAATCAGTTGACCAAATAACGATCGACTTAAAGACTGTACCCCACCTTGAGCAGTACCAATTAAGATGGCAAGAAATAAGAAATCATTATACGTTTTAAGACCTAAAGCTAAAATACAAATAGCTACATATGTACCAATTCCAATGAATAAAGTCATTTTGTTGCCAATTTTTTTGGATAAAAATCCATAGAACAAACTAAACGGAAAGGCCACAATTTGAACGATTAACAGAATTACAATTAAACTATTCCCATCAAGTCCCATATCTGCACCAATTGCAGTAGCCATTTTAATAATTGTTCCTACTCCATCAATATAGAAGAAATAAGCTAATAAGAAAAGAAATACTTGTTTGTGTTCTCCAATATGTTTAATGGTCTTCCACAAACGGATAAAACTATCTTTTACAGGATTTTTTGGTTTCTCAATAAATGATTTTTGTTTTACATATCTCCAATAAGGGATTGTAAACACAAACCACCAAGCCGCTGTAATAAAGAACCCTACCATTACGACTGCAGTGGAATTTAATCCACTAAACTGCATGACCATCATAAATAAGATAAATGGAAAAACACTACCTATATATCCGTAGCCATAACCTGCAGCAGAAATACTGTCCATTCTATCATAGGAAGTTACATCCATGATAGAACTATCGTAGAAAATATTTGAAGCAGAGTATCCGATTGCAGACAATGTATATAGAACAAGTAAAATCATCCATTGATCACTTTCTACAAACATCATACCAACTACCGAAAATACTCCTATCAACGTACTCCACGTAAACATAGGATTTCTATATCCTTTATAATCAGCCAATGCACCTAATACGGGTGCCATAATAGAAACAATAAAAGTTGCAATCGAGTTTGCATACCCCAAATAAGCAGTAGAATCCGCTGCCGAAACACCGGCGTTAGAAGTTACCGTTTTGAAAAATAAAGGAAATATTGCTGTTGTAATCATTAATGAATAAACAGAATTAGCCCAGTCTTGCATAATCCAAGCAAATTCTTCTTTAGAATATCTTTTTTTAATAAAGGATTTTAACCCTCTCATATATCTCTCCCTCAATTCATATAGTCAATAATAAAATAGAATGAAATACCGCTTATAATACCGCATCTCATTCTATCCTACCATATATTTGTGAAATTCCCTAGGATATCAGGCGATTATCTTCATCGTACAAATCAGGTTGTCCTGTCCCTGTAACAATTGATTCAGTTACTACAACTTTAGTAATATCATTTCGACTTGGAATCTCGAACATTAAATCCATCATAACAGATTCGATAATACTTCTTAATCCACGAGCTCCAGTTCTTCTTTCAATTGCTTTTGAGGCAATAGCATCAAGTGCTTTGGGTTCAAATTCCAATTCAACATCATCCATTGCAAAGAGTTTTTGATACTGTTTCACCAAAGCATTTCTTGGTTTCGTTAAAATATTAACCAAATCCTCTTTAGATAATGGTTCTAATGCAGCAGTAATCGGAAGACGACCGATAAATTCAGGAATCAACCCAAATTTCTGTAGATCTTCTGGAATAATAAGTTGCATTAGACTTTCATGACTTGATAAATTTTTATTAGAAGATCCAAATCCAATAACTTTAGCACCTAATCGTTCTTTTACAATGGTTTCTATACCATCAAAAGCACCACCCACAATGAATAAAATATTAGATGTATCAATTTGAATCAACTCTTGATGAGGATGTTTTCTTCCTCCTTGAGGTGGGACTGAGGCAATAGTTCCTTCAAGAATTTTTAATAAAGCTTGTTGAACCCCTTCACCGCTGACATCACGAGTAATAGAAACATTCTCACTTTTTTTAGCAATTTTATCAATTTCGTCAATATAAATGATTCCTTTTTCAGCACGATCGATATCATAATCAGTCGCTTGCAATAATTTAAGAAGAATGTTCTCCACATCTTCCCCAACATAACCAGCTTCTGTTAACGTAGTTGCATCTGCAATGGCAAATGGTACATTTAGAATTCGAGCAAGAGACTGAGCTAAGTATGTTTTTCCAGACCCAGTTGGTCCAATTAAACAAATATTACTTTTTTGTAATTCTACTTCGTCCTCGTCTTCATTCAATAAATGATTAATCCGTTTATAGTGATTATACACTGCTACCGCTAATGATTTCTTTGCATGTTCTTGACCGACAACATATTCATCTAACACTTTTCGAATTTCTTGCGGTTTCAAGACATCAATCATTTCATCCATACTTATAGATGAAAATTCTTCATCAATGATTTCTTTACATAAATCAACACATTCATTACAAATAAATACATCAGGACCAGCGATAATTTTTTTTACTTGTTCTTGCGATTTTCCACAAAAAGAACATCTTACTTGTTTTGTTTCATCTTTATACAATCTGAAACCCCCATTCTATTTCCTGATTTCTTCTACTAAGAGTACCATAAGTCTTAATTTTCAACAAGAAAAGTTGTTTCAAAAAAAGCGCTGATTTCATATTGAAACCAGCGCGATAAACTTTCATCTATTAAGCTTCTTTCGCAGACTCTGTAATCACAGCTAATGCTTTTTTCATTGCGATATCGTTTTTCAACATATCTACTGAAACTGCTGCACGAACTGCATCTTCTTCCATATCATATTGAGCAGCTAATTCTTTTACTTCGTTAGCTACATCTTCATCAGTTGCTTCGATGCCTTCTTCTTTAACGATTTGTTCTAATACTAAATTAGTCTTAGTACGAACGTCTGCGTCTTTTTCCATCATTTTGTGTAAATCTGCTTCTGTTGTACCAGTGATTTGGTAGTACATTTCAGGAGAGATTCCGTTACGACGCATATCGTTTAAGTAATGCTCCATTTGACGGTGAACTTCGTCATGAACCATTTCATGTGGCAATTCAACGATTTCAGCATTTTCTACTGCTTTACGTAAAGCTTCATCAGCTACTGCCTCGTCAGCTGCTGCTGCTTTAGCTTCTTCTAATTCTTTGCGGAATTTTTCTTTTAATTCAGCTAATGTTTCAACTGAGTCATCCACATCTTTAGCGAATTCATCAGTTAATTCAGGTAATTCTTTAGTTTTTACTTCGTGAACTTTAACTTTGAAAACTGCATCTTGACCTTTTAAGTTTTCTGCATGGTATTCTTCAGGGAAAGTCACTTTTACTTCAACTTCATCGCCTTCTTTAGCGCCAACTAATTGGTCCTCAAAACCTGGGATGAATGAACCAGAACCTAATTCTAATGAGTGGTTTTCACCTTTTCCGCCTTCAAAAGCTTCTTCACCTAAGAAACCTTCGAAGTCGATAACTACTGTGTCACCTAATTCAGCCGCTTCTTCTTTAACAACTAATTCAGCTGCACGAGCTTGTTCTTGTAATAGGCGATCTTCAACATCTTGTTCAGATACTGTACGATCTTGTTTTTCAACAGTTAAGCCTTTGTATTCACCTAATTTAACTTCAGGTTTTACAATTACTTCTGCTTTAATTACCCATGGTTTACCTTTTTCGATAGATTCGATATCGATTTTTGGTTGAGTTACTGGGAAGATTCCAGTTTCTTCAACTGCGTTATCGTATGCATCTGGTAAAAGAATGTTTAACGCATCTTGGTATAATGCTTCTTCACCGTACATTTTTTCAAATACTTGACGGCTTACTTTACCTTTACGGAAACCAGGAACGTTCACGTTCTTTTTAACGCGGTTAAACGCTTGGTCCAAACCTTTTTTAATATCTTCTTGAGAGATTTCAAATGTTAAAACAACTTTATTAGTTTCAACTTTTTCGAATTTTGCTGTCATATTATTCCTCCATAAATTCATTATTCATCTAAAAAGACGAATGGATTTACATACTCATTTATTTTACAATACTCTTCATCTTTTGTAAAACATAATTGACCTGAATAGAATGTTTATTTTATAGGTATTTTTCTACAATGTTAAAAAAAGGTAACAAAAGTAATTGTTTTTTTCATTTTACAATTAAAATGTTATAATAGTCGCCAAAGGAGGGATAAAATGATTCAATATCCAAAAGGACAAAAACACCTAGTACAAACTACTAATAAAGCTGAAAAGCAGACTATATACAGTAGTCGTGGAATGGGTTTAGAAAATATATTGAATCAAACTAATGAACTCTATCGTATTCAAAAAAGAGCCGTCATTCATAAGAAACCTACTCCAGTTCAAGTCGTTAAAGTAGACTATCCTGTCAGAAGTGCTGCCAAAATAACTGAAGCATATTATCGTCATGCTTCTACTACTGACTATAACGGAGTTTATAAAGGAAGATATATCGATTTTGAAGCGAAAGAAACTAAAAATAAAACTTCATTTCCTTTAAAGAATATCCATGAGCATCAGTTAACACATATGAAAGAATGCACCGAGCAAGGTGGAATTTCCTTTGTAATTTTTTACTTTTCAACTTTAAAAAAATACTATTTGCTCGAATACCCAAAAATTGATGAGTATATAAAGGATGTTCATTCTAAAAGACAATCAATCCCTTTATCCTATATTCAAGAAAATGGATATCAAATTCAACTTTCACTACAAATGACTCTTAATTATTTGGATGTAGTGGATGATTTATTATAAGGAGGTCAATAAATGACTGAAAACAATACCGGCCAGTCGCGTTCATCGCAGCACCGCCGACCAAAAAAGAAAGCTTCATCTCCTTCTAATAAGAAAAAAATATTAAAAAAAGTTCTTATTGGTTTAGGAGCATTTATAGGAGTTGCACTGATAGCAATCATTGCAATTTTTGCATATTATGGTTCCACTGCTCCTGAAATTAAAGCAAGTGACCTTCAAGGGGCGACTGAAACAAAAATATATGATAAAGATGGCGAACTAATCTCTTCTCTGGGTGGAGAAAAAAGAGATGTCATTACTAGTGATCAAGTTCCTCAATTACTTAAAGATGCTGTAACTTCAATTGAAGATAAACGATTTTACTCTCATATGGGAATTGACCCCATTCGTATTCTAGGTTCCTTCTTTAGAAATGCCAAAGCTGGTCAAATAACTCAAGGTGGTAGTACGATTACTCAACAATTGATTAAGCTTTCTGTCTTTTCTACAAAGAAAGAAGATCAAACGTATCAACGTAAAATTCAAGAAGCGATTCTAGCACTTAAACTCGAACGTGAGTTTTCCAAAGAGCAAATCCTTACTTTCTATTTAAATAAAGTATATATGGCGAATAGTGTCTACGGATTTGGTACAGCTTCACACTATTATTTTAACAAAGAATTATCGGAGTTATCTCTTCCTCAAGTAGCTTTACTTGCCGGAATGCCTCAAGCACCTAATTCCTATGATCCATATGCTCATCCTGAAGAGGCAAAAGAACGCCGAGATACAGTTTTATATACAATGAAAACAAATGAAAAAATTACTAATGAGCAATACGAGCAAGCTTTAGCGACTCCAATTAATGATGGACTAATTGCTCATGACAATAATGTTGATAGTTCAGATAAAGCTTTAGTCTACGATTCTTTCGTAACGATGGTCTTAAAAGAAGTTCAAGATAAAACAGGTCTTGATCCTTACAATGACGGTCTAGTGATCGAAACCACCATTGATTCTAAAGCACAACAAAAACTGAATGATATTGTTAACACAAATGACTATATCAATTATGTTAACGATAAAATTCAAAGTGCTTCTGTAATGTTAGATTCTAAAACAGGTGCCGTTCGAGCTGTCAGCGGTGGTCGTAAACAAACAACTCTATTCGCTTACAACCGGGCAACTGATAATCAAAGAAGTACAGGATCTACTATCAAACCAATTATCGACTACGGCCCTGCTATTGAATATTTAAACTATTCAACTGGTCAAACGCTATTGGATCAAAAGACAACATATTCAAATGGTGTTGAACTAAATAACTGGGACTTTAGACATAATGGACCAATGACATTACGTAGAGCTCTTGTTTATTCAAGAAATACAACGGCATTAGAAGCGTTTAAGGCTGTTGGTGAAACCAATATTAAATCATTCCTGAATAATTTAGATATTCAAATTAAAAATGATGGACAAGACTATTTAGTAGAAAGTAACGCTATTGGTGCAGAAATTTCTCCAATTAAAATGGCTGCTGCTTACGCAACTTTCTCTAACGCCGGAACTTACTCAAAACCATATACGGTGACTAAAATCACTACTCGTGATGGTCAAGTTTATGAGTTTAAACCAGAACAAAAACAAGCAATGAAAGATTCTACTGCATACATGATTACGAATGTCTTAAAAGATTCGTTCACATATGGTTTTGCCACTGAAGTAGCAATTCCTGGACTTTCAACTGCTGCTAAAACCGGGTCATCAAACTACACTATTGAACAAAAACGTGCAATGGGAGCTTCTGATTATGAAGACATTATCCCAGATTCATGGTTTATCGGATATTCACCTGATTATACAATCTCAGTATGGACTGGTTATGATAATCCATACGAAAAAGGTGGTGGTGTAGATACCACTGAACAAGGATATGCTAAGCTAATTTATTATCACTTAATGAAATATATGGCTCAATACTCTAGTGGAGAAGATTGGGTTCAACCAGATAGTGTTGTTCAACAACAAATTGAAGTAGGATCAATCCCACTAAGTCTGCCTGGACCTAGAACACCAGCAAATATGATTGCTACAGAGCTATTTGTTAAAGGAAGTACTCCAACTCAACAATCTTCAAATTACGGTGTTACAATAGAAGGCCCAACAGGGTTAAAAGCAACATACAATAAGGAAAAGAAAGAGTTAACGGTGACATGGGATCGTTATAATAATACAGGACAAGGAACTCCACAATTCAAAGTGACTGCAAATGGTCAATCACAGACTGTAACTGGAAATTCCGTTAAATTCCAGAATATTACAGGACCAAGTGTTTCTGTCTCCATTGTAGTAACCGTAGGACGTAATAGTTCGGACCCTATTACTAACGAATTCCAAATCGAACAACCTACAACGACTCAAGAACAAACAACTCGTCAATCTGAAACCACGACAGAAAATAACCGTCGTAATGATTCAAATAATGAACAAACAACTCAAGAACGACGAAACAGTTAGAATTAAGACGTAAAAAATAAAGACGTTATCCATGAAATGGATAACGTCTTTATTTATAAAAAGCTCCCTATAAATAATCATAGGGAGCCTTCTTCTAATGTCCTTTTAAAATTAAAGTACACCAATTATTTAGCAAACTCAACTGCTCTTGTCTCACGAATAACTGTAACTTTAATATGTCCTGGATATTGGAGTTCTTCTTCAATTTGATTTTTGATGTCATGAGCTAAAATTATTGCCTTTTCATCACTAATTTTGTCTGGTTGTACCATTACACGTACTTCACGACCTGCTTGAATTGCAAAGCTTCTTTCTACACCTTCGTGTTCTGTTGCAATCGCCTCAAGTCTTTCTAGACGACGAATATAATTTTCAACTGATTCACGTCTTGCTCCTGGGCGAGCTGCTGATAAAGCATCGGCTGCTGCCACAAGAACGGCAATCGTTGAAGTCGCTTCAACATCTCCATGGTGTGAAGCAATGGCATTTACAACTACTTTGTTTTCTTTATATTTTTGAGCGATTTCAGCGCCAATCTCAACGTGCGAACCTTCAATTTCATGATCCAGTGCTTTTCCTAAATCATGAAGTAAACCTGCTCGTTTAGCAAGATTTACATCTTCCCCTAGTTCACCGGCCATCACACCAGCTAACTTAGCAACTTCGATACTATGGTTTAATACGTTTTGACCGTAACTAGCTCTAAAGTATAAACGACCTAAAATCTTAATCAAATCTGGATGTAATGAGTGAATTCCGACTTCAAATGTCGCTTGTTCACCAATCGAACGAATACGCTCATCCATCTCTTTACGAGATTTTTCTACCATTTCTTCAATACGAGCGGGATGAATTCGACCATCAGAAATTAATTTCTCTAAGGTCATCTTAGCGATTTCTCGACGAATTGGATCGAAACCACTTAAAACTACCGCTTCTGGTGTTTCATCAATAATAACATCAATCCCCGTTAATGATTCAAGAGTACGAATATTACGACCTTCTCGTCCAATAATTCGCCCTTTCATTTCATCACTTGGTAAAGTCATAACTGTTACTGTATTTTCTGAAACTAAATCTGCTGCAGATCTTTGAATCGCTTGAAGAATGATATTCTTAGCATTTTTATCTGCTTCATCTTTTGCAAGTTGCTCAGACTCTTTAATCATGATGGCACGTTCCTTACTTAACTGTTCGGTCATGTCTTTCATAATTATTTCTTGTGCTTCTTCTTTACTAATTGTAGAAATACGTTCCAATTCTTCTTGTTGTTTTGCAACTAGAGCTTCTGCTTCTTGCTCTTTTTCTGTCACTCTTTCAAGTTTCTCTTGGATTTTAGTTTCCTTTGATTCAATGGATTGTTCACGTTTCTCTAAAATTTCATCCTTACGATCCAAATTCTTTTCACGTTGAATCATTCTCTTTTCTTGAAGAAGTACTTCATTTCGTCTTTCTTTTAACTCATTTTCAACTTCAGCACGATACTTATGATTTTCCTCTTTTGCTTCTAAAAGAACTTCCTTCTTTAATCGATCCGCATCTTTTTCAGCATCTTTGATAATCATATCAGCCGATTCGCGAGCTGCTATTAACTTTTTCTCATAATTTGATTTGAAACCAACATATCCAGCAACAATTCCAATTATTAAAGCTAAGATCGCGAGGCCACCTATTACTACTGAGTCCATTGAGTCACCTCCGTCTCTATTTAATTTTAATCAAAATAAATTGCATTGATATAATTTATGGTTAAATGTGATTTAACACATAATATCATTGTATTCTTGAAATCGTTATAAGTCAATTCATTTAAGAAGAATTTTAAAACAAAAAAGTCTTTTAGTACTTAAAATACTAAAAGACTAAAGCAATTGCTATTTATTCAAAAATTCTTTTGCTGAATCATTCAGTTCAGAGACAATTTGTTGCACTTCATCTAATGTACTCACTACAGCTCCTGAAGCTAACGGGTGTCCACCGCCTCCATGATTTTGAGCAATTGTATTCACGATTGGACCTTTAGAACGAAGATTTACTCTATACGTTCCATCTGGTTGTTCCACAAAAAGACCCCAACAATGAATGCCCTCTACTGTACTTGGTAATGAGATTACTCCGTGTGTTTGGTCTTCTTCAATACCATAAGTTTTTAAATGTTCCTGAGTCAATACAGTTGCTGCAACTCCATTGTCAGAAATTTCCATATTTTGATAAATATATCCTGCTAAGCGACTAACTGAAACAGGATTTGTAATCATTTGGTACGCAATCCCTGAAATATCTACATCGAATTCTAATAATTTAGAAACCATTGAAAATGTAATGGTTGTCGTCGAAGGATACAAGAAACGTCCTGTATCACCAACAATACCAGCATAAAGTGCATTAGATGCTTCTTTTGACATTGTCCAAGTACTTTCAGCATCAAAAGCAAAACGACACAACATCTCACTTGTACTGCTTGAATCAGTATCAACAAATGAAATAGCTCCATACACATCTCTATCTGGATGGTGGTCAATTTTAATCACTTTCGATGGATCTACTTCAAATGGGCAATCAATACGCGGTGTATTCGCACAGTCCAATACAATAACAAGTGAAGCGTCAAATTGCTCTTGCGTGATCTCGTCCATTTCTCCAATATAATTTAATGAGCTAGGCATTTCACCAAGTAAATAGACTGTTTTCTCTGGATAAGTCGCGCGAATAATTTCTCTTAACCCTACTTGTGACCCAATTGCGTCTGGGTCTGGTGATTCATGACGTAAGATTACAATCGAATCCGCTTTTTTTATTTCTGCATCAATCTTTTTAAAAAACTCAGTATAATTCATTATTTTATAATTCCTTTCATCCAATCATAGGACTAATTTTATTGTAAATACAACACTTTATAATACTCTTATTTGAGTGTTATTTCAATTTTTCTTAAAGTTTCTTACTGCCTCTTTCAACTTAGCATCCACTTCTAAAATTTGGGCTTGCGTAACAGAAGGAATACCGCATGCAAGTGTATGACCTCCGCCGCCGAACTCTTGCGCAATGTGATTTACTATTGGTTCTTTTGAACGTAAATGAACTCTAAAGGTACCATCTTCTTGTTCCACATACAGACTCCAAGCCAAAATCCCTTCAACAGTACCAGGAACTGAAACTACAAGTGAGGCTAACTGGTCATTAGCTTTGAAACGACGAAGTACCTCTTTGGTTAAAATAACACTCGCCATCCCTTCAGGAGATACTTTTAAATGCTCGTAAATATACCCTGTCATTCGATTCACATTCAGCGGTTTCGTAATCATCCTATCGGCAATCCCAAACAAATCTACATCGTGTTGTATCAATTTTGATACAAGCGCAAAAGTTTTCGAAGTAGTCGACGGATATAAGAATCGTCCTGTATCTCCGATAATTCCAGCGTAAATAACATTAGCGGCTTCTCTGTTCATTTGAAATGGTGTCGTTGCATCAAAAGCAAATTCTGCCATGATTTCACTAGCACTTGCGGCAGTTGTATCCACATAACAAACCTTTCCGTAAGAAGTCACATTTGGATGGTGATCAATCTTAATCACCTCATCTACATTCACTTCAAACGGACAATTAATGAGTCGAGGTGTGGAACAGTCCACAACGATAACCAGCGAATTGTTGAATACCTTTTGAGTGATTTCATCCATATCACCGATATACTTCAAGTTTTCGGGCATATCTCCAATAACATAAACAGACTTTTCAGGATATGCCCCTTTTATCAGCTTACTAAGTCCTATTTGTGACCCTAAAGCATCTGGGTCTGGTTTTCTATGCCTTAAAATCACGATTGAATTGGCTTTTTCAATCTCCGTGATGATTTTTATTAATAATTCTTTGTAATTCATTCCTAGTTTCTTTCCATTAATTGATTTGACATAATCGCCTTCGCAACTACCGAGTTTTCAAGTAGCACAGAAATATCAATTTTAGATACTTTTCGTCCAATATCTAAAGTCTGAATTTGAATCGCAATTTTGCTTTCAATTGGAATCATCCTCAAATAATGCATTTCCAATTGTTCAATAACCGTATTGCGACGTTGGCTACGATGAATGAATTCTTTCGAAGCAACTGAAACCACTTCACAAAGAACTCCAAAAGATAACATCCCTAAATTATTGGTCATCTGAGGAGTAACCGTAAAACTAAATCTCGCATTTGTTGGGTTAATTTCTATTACTTCTAGATTTTCACTCACATCATCCTCAAAAGTATTCCCTACTTGAGGTTGTCTTTGTGTTAATTGCATAGCTTTCATAACGTCACGTCTTGAGATGATTCCAATCAGTTCCATATTATCTTGAACAACAGGTAGCATTTCTAAACCATTCCATATCATCGAATGCGCAACGCTTGCCACACTCGCATGTAACTTAGATACAGAAGGATTTTTAGTCATGATTCTTTCAATAATTAAACTATCAGATTTTCCTAATATATCTTTAGCTGAAACAACCCCTACTAAACGATTAGAGTGATTCACAACTGGAAAGCGCGAATTTCCTGTTTTCTCACTTAGCTGGCGATATTCTTTAACGGTTTGATCCATTCTCAAGTAATTCGTATTTTCGATATCGTTATAAATATCTGCAACAATCATGATTTTTTTCTTAATCAGTTGATCGGTCATTGCTCGGTTGATGAGACTAGCAACAGTAAATGTATCGTATGTTGTTCCCATCAATGGAATTTTAAGTTCATCCGCTTTTTGAATTAATTGAGGCGTTGCTTGGAATCCCCCAGTAATTAGAACAGCTGCTCCTTGATTCAAAGCGAGTAATTGTGCATCTTCACGGTTCCCGATAATCACAAGTGATTCTGGTTGAATATAACGTGTCATAGCGTCTAGTGTCATCGCACCTATAACGAAGCGGTTTAAGATTTTATCTAATCCTTCATGCCCACCGAATACTTCCCCTTCAATAATCTTAATAATTTCTCCAAAAGAAAGTTTTTCTAGATTATCCTTTGTTTTACGTTCAATACGAATCGTTCCAACTCGTTCAATGGTCGAAACAATCCCAATATTTTCAGCTTCCTTAATGGCACGATAAGCAGTGCCTTCGCTCATTTCCATATTTTTTGCAATCGAACGAACTGAGATTTTTTCTCCAACTGGAAGCGATTCAATATAACGAATGATTTGTTGATGCTTTGATGTCATAATATCCCCTCTGTATTAAAAAAATGAAACACCTAACTTAAACTGTACTATTATTGTACTAAATTTTTTTCTTTAATACTAGAGCCCAAACAAAAAAACTGGTCAAAACAGACCAGTTTTACAACTATTTTATTCTGAATATGGAGGTATTTCTTCTCCATGAGGACAATGCGTTGGATTCCCTAAGAACTCCGCTAATCGCTCTGTCATTTCAACACTTGAAGCATGTTCGAGAATTTCTGCTTGATCATGAACAGACTCTCCACTAAATCCAAGAGAATTAACAAGAAAGACTTCCCAGATTTTATGCGAACGAATCAAACGTTCTGCAACTTTAATCCCTTTTTGCGTTAATTTTGCACCTTTATAACGAATGTATTCGACCGTGCCATCATGTACTAGCTTGTTTAACATTTCTGTTGTGGAAGCTGCTGAAAGGTCCAACATTTGATTGATGGCTTTATTCGTTACAAATTCATCTTTACCACCTAATTTATAGATTGTTTTAATGTAATCTTCCTTATTTGGTGTCATAAGCCATCTCCTTTCATTTCCCTTTCAGTATAGCATAGTTTGCGATTGAAAAACAGAGCTAAGAAAGAGCCTTAGGAAACTCCTAAGACTCTTTAGATTTAAAAATCAATTATTTGATACGACCTGGACGTTCTTTGTATCCAAAATATGCATCCGCAAGAATTTCTTCCATATCAGCTACCATTGGTAAACGAGGGTTTGCAGGTGAGCATTGATCTTCATAAGCAAGCATTGCAATCTCATGGATTGTAGCTAACCATTCTTTGTGGTTAACACCTTGAGCTTTGAAGTTCATTTCGATACCTACAGCTTCCCCTAATTCGTATACAGCTTTAGCTAAAGCGTCAACTGCTTCTTCAGGTGTTGAAGATGGTAATCCTAACATACGAGCAATGTCTTGGAATTTTTCATCTGCACGGTAGTAGTTGTATTTTGGCCATGTAGCAGCTTTAGCAGGACGAGTACCATTGTAACGGATTACGTATGGTAATAGAATTGCATTTGTACGTCCGTGAACAGTGTGGAAGAATCCACCAATCTTATGCGCCATTGAGTGGCTCATACCTAAGAACGCATTGGCAAATGCCATACCAGCCATTGTAGAAGCGTTATGCATTTTTTCGCGTGATACGAAATCAGCATTTTTCACACTGCTTACTAAGTTTTCAAATACTAATTTAATTGCTTGCAATGCTAAACCATCTGTATAGTCATTTGCAAGTGTTGAAGTGTACGCTTCAATTGCGTGAGTTAATACGTCCATACCAGTATCAGCTGTTACAAAGTCTGGAACTGTCATCACTAATGCAGGATCAACAATCGCAATTGTTGGTGTTAGTGAGTAGTCAGCTAATGGATATTTACGGTTGTTTGCTTTATCTGAAATTACCGCGAATGGTGTTACTTCAGAACCTGTACCAGAAGTTGTTGGGATACCAACGTATTTAGCACGTTCCCCTAATTCTGGGAATTTGAATGCACGTTTACGGATATCCATGAATTTTTGTACTAAGTCACGGAAGTCCACTTGTGGTTGTTCGTAGAACATCCACATTACTTTCGCAGCATCCATTACAGAACCACCACCAAGAGCGATGATTGTATCTGGCTCGAAGCTCTTCATGATTTCAGCACCACGGTTTACTGTTGTGATGTCTGGATCTGGTTCTACGTCTGAGAATACTTCATAAATTACTTTGTTTGGACGTAATTCTAATTGTTCAATAACACGTTGTAAGAATCCTAATTTAACCATTGCTTGGTCAGTAACGATCATTACACGGCTTACATTTTTCATTTTTTGTAAGTATTGAATTGAATCGCGTTCGAAATAGATTTTTGATGGAACTTTAAACCATTGCATGTTATTTCTACGTCTCCCTACTTTTTTGATATTTAATAGATTTACAACACTTACGTTATCCCCAACTGAATTACGTCCATAAGAACCGCAACCAAGTGTTAATGATGGGATAAATGCGTTATAAACATCCCCGATACCACCAAAAGTAGAAGGAGCATTCCAAATGACACGAATTGCACGAACAACGCGTCCAAATTCTTTAGCTAATTCAGCATCTTCAGTATGAATTGCTGCTGAGTGTCCTAAACCATGGAATTCAACCATTTGACGAGCTTTTTCAACACCATCTTCACGTGATTCTGATTTAAGTACTGCAATGACAGGAGAAAGTTTTTCACGAGTTAAAGGTTCTTTTTCGCCAACTTCTTTACATTCTGCAGCAAGAATGTTTGTTCCTTCTGGAACTGAGAAACCTGCTTGTTCAGCAATCCATGCAGCTGGTTTACCAACGATGTTCGCATTTAGTTTAGCACCAGCACAGTTTTTGCTGTTTGCTTTTACGCCGAAGCAGAATTCTTCTAATAATGCTTTTTCTTTTTTGTTTACGAAGTAAGTGTGGTAGCTCTTTAATTCTTCAACAAAGTCATCGTAAATTTCTTTATCAATGATTGCTGCTTGTTCAGAAGCACAAACCATACCATTATCGAATGATTTACTCATTACGATATCGTGAGCCGCTTGACGAATGTTAGCAGATTTTTCAACATAAGCTGGAACGTTCCCTGCACCAACCCCAAGAGCTGGTTTTCCGCAAGAGTACGCAGCTTTAACCATTGCATTACCACCTGTTGCTAAGATTGTAGCAATACCATCGTGGTTCATTAAAGCGTTTGTTGCTTCAATTGATGGATGTTCGATCCATTGAACACAGTTTTCAGGAGCTCCTGCTGCAACTGCTGCATCGCGAACGATTTGAGCTGCATGTGCTGAACTTTGTTGAGCTGATGGATGGAATGCAAACACGATTGGGTTACGTGTTTTTAATGCGATTAACGCTTTGAAAATTGCAGTTGAAGTTGGGTTTGTTGTAGGTGTAATCCCACAAATAACCCCTACAGGTTCAGCGATTAAAGTTAATCCAGTTACGTCATCATCTGAAATAACGCCAACTGTTTTAGTATGACGCATGTTATGCACTACATGTTCACAGGCAAATAAGTTTTTCGTAGCTTTATCTTCGAAAACTCCACGCCCTGTTTCTTCGATTGCATGTTGTGCTAATACACCGTGTTGGTCTAACGCAGCTACTGATGCTTTGGCTACAATGTAGTCCACTTGTTCTTGATTTAACAAGCGAAATTCATCTAGAGCTTTTAATCCTTTCTCAACTAATAAGTTGATTTCTTGTTGTACTTGGTTGCTTTTTTCTTCACTCACTTGTGATTTCCCCCAGTGCTTGTTATTTTTATCACATTTATATCGTACACTATTTCACATTGTTTGTAAATAGTTTTCATAGAAAAATTTTTCTAATGAAAACATATTCATTTGTTTTCATCTCCCTTTCAATTTAAAGTCCTAACCTATACTTTTATTCTATCTATAATTCCGAAAATATCAATACTAATTCTAAATTTTTTTGCAAACCTTTACATTTAATTATAAAAGAAAGAAGCTGGCATTTTGCCAGCTTCTCTCTTTAAAACAATTCACTAAGATTGATATCTTCTAATGTTATTTCTTTGTTTGTCTGCGCCTCTAATGACTCAAAATCAAAATACTCATTAATACTTAGCTGATTGATTTGAAAAATTTGCTCATAAAGATTTTCAGGAATTTTTTTCTTCCATTTATAGTCCACAAAATAATGGGAAAGATCTTCCTTTGAAATGGTCTTATATCCAAGTTCATTAAATTCCATTACCTTATAATGGAACCATGTTTTATGTCTATCTTTTAAACTTTCCTTGTTCATAGACTACTCTTCTTCAGTTGCTACTTCTTCCGTACGAACTTCAAGATTTGTTGGAGCTGCAGTAGGGATGACATGATGAATAGCGCGTTTTTCGAATACTAAAATAACACCTTCACAGTTTAATTCAACTGTTTGATCTTCACTATTCACATTTTCAATGACACCATGTAAACCTCCGATGGTAACAACGCTATCGCCTGGTTTAATGGCATCCATTCTTTCCTGCATCTCTTTAACTCTTTGACGTTGTTTACGTCCAAAGAACCAGAACGCTCCACCCGCTACTACTACGTATAAAATTAATAATGTTGTTTGATCCATAATCTTTCCTCATTTCTTAAAATTTATAGTCTTACTTTAACAAAAATGACCGGATTTTTCTATAAGCATTAGAAATTTCTAGCATTTTCTTTATTGAATCCATACTCTTCAAAGAACGCTTCTCTAAACTCTAATAAGTTATCATCCATAATCGCTTGTCGAACTTGTTTCATTAAGTTTAATAAGAAGTACAAGTTATGATAACTGGTTAAGCGCAATCCGAATGTTTCATCTGTTTTAAATAAATGACGAATATAAGCACGTGTATAGTTACGGCATGTGTAACAATTACATTTCTCATCTAATGGACGGAAATCACGTTCATATTTCGCATTTTTGACTACTAGACGTCCGCTACTAGTCATACATGTACCGTTACGCGCAATACGTGTTGGTAATACGCAGTCGAACATATCTACTCCACGAATGACACCATCGATTAATGAGTCGGGTGAACCTACTCCCATTAAATAGCGAGGTTTATTAGAAGGAATCAGTGGGGTTAAGTAATCCAACACTTCATTCATCTCTTGCTTTGTTTCGCCAACAGATAATCCACCAATAGAATATCCTGGGAAATCAAGAGAAATCATATCTTTAGCATGAGCAATACGTAAATCTTTATAGCCTGCACCTTGTAAGATACCAAATAATGCTTGTGTGTCTGGTGACTTATGAGCCTTTAATCCACGCTCTGCCCAACGAGTTGTACGAGCAATCGAGTCTTTCACATAATCATGTGTATGATGAAAATCAGGACATTCGTCAAAACTCATAATAATATCCGCGCCTAATTTGTTTTGAACATCAATTGAAATTTCAGGCGATAAGAACAATTTAGATCCATTTAAATGATTTCTAAAATGAACCCCTTCTTCTTCAATACGACGCATATCACTTAACGAAAATACTTGGAAACCACCTGAATCGGTTAGAATTCCTTTCTTCCAATTCATGAAGTTATGGAGTTTACCAGCCTCATCTACAATATCCGCACCAGGACGTAACCATAAATGATAAGTGTTACTTAAAATGATATTAGCGCCCATTTCATCTAATTCCTCTGGAGACATTGATTTTACGGTAGCTAGGGTTCCGACCGGCATAAACATCGGTGTTGGAAAAGTACCATGAGGTGTAATGATTTCTCCAAGACGAGCGCCTGTATGTTTTTCTGTTTTAATCAATCTATATTTTACTGCAGGTTCTGTCATTGCATAAATCCTTTCTTCATTTCATAACTATCTAACTTTACTCTACATAGGCAAAAATGTCCAATAAAAACGGGAGTCACGCACTCAATGACTCCCTTATTTTTATCAACCTTAGTCGGCAATTTTTGTATAATTGTAGCTTGGCTCTTTCAACTTCTCATCAAAGCTTACTTCTAAATTATGTCCTCGGAAAAACCATTCATCTCCAGTTTCAACAAAGTAAGTAATACCATTTTCTTCAACGCTCACATATGGATTACTTGGAGCATCCACTTCAACAGCTAAAGAGAAGCCTTCATGAATCGGGCTGCATCCGTATACTTTACCCAGGAAACGAACACCACGTTCTTTAGATACACCCATTTCTTCTTCAAACCATGCTTGTGCTTTTTTATCAATTGTTAATTGCATTGTATCCACTCTTTCCTTTAGTTTACATTCTCATTCTAACATAAAACCATAAAAAGTTAGTAAAGTTTGCTCACTGATTACCTGTATACATGAAAGAAACACAGTTTAGTGATGTTAAACTTGTGAACCCATTAGATTCATAAAAAGAGATTGTCTTCATTGAATTATCAGTAGCTAATTGAATTTGATACACATTCTTGTACTTTTCTAGAGTCTGTTGTAACAATTTTGTTCCGATTCCCTGGTGTTGATACTCAGGAGTTACCAAAATATCTTGAATAAACAGAATAGACGCTCCATCTCCAACGGCGCGCAGTACACCAACGAGTATTCCTTTTTCATTAAAAGCCGCTAAAACATGAAGCGAATTTTTATAAGCAACTTCAAGCATTTCTGGATTTTGCGTGTAATTTGTCCATTCTACTGCTTCATATATAGGCAATACATCTACTAAAGTGATTTCTGGATTATCAACATAGCGAATCATATGATTCAACCCCTTTAACTTTTTTTCGTTTATTTACTCTCGTAAAAATTATAAATAAAAAAACTGGAATCCACAATAGTGAATTCCAGTTCTGAAATTGTCTAATAAGATTAGCCAAGTTTGTTATAGTATTCAACGACTAGTGATTCGTCAACTTCAGAAGTTAACTCGTCACGTAATGGTAGACGGTTTAATGAACCTTCTAATTTTTCTTCGTCGAAAGTAACGAACTCTGGACGACCATATAAAGCTTCTAAAGCTTCTTTAATGATTGTTAAGTTACGTGATTTTTCACGAACACCCACAACATCGCCAACTTGTACTTGGAATGAAGGGATATCTACGCGTTTACCGTTCACAGTGATGTGACCGTGGTTTACTAATTGACGTGCTTGACGACGAGTAGTTGCTAAACCTAAACGGTATACTACGTTATCTAAACGTTGTTCAAGAAGAACCATGAAGTTTTCACCATGTTTACCTTCTTTAATTTTGCCAGCTTTTTTGAATAAAGTAGCAAATTGACGTTCGTTCATACCATACATATGACGTAATTTTTGTTTTTCTTGTAATTGTTGACCATACTCAGATAATTTTTTACGGCTGTTTGGTCCGTGTTGACCTGGTGCGTATGGACGACGAGCGATTTCTTTTCCTGTTCCTGAAAGTGAAATGCCTAAACGACGAGATAACTTCCAGCTTGGTCCAGTGTAACGTGACATTGAACATTCCTCCAATAATTGTTTATTTTTTTGGAGTAAAATAATCGCGAAATCTTCGATTCGTGCAGTCACTACAAGGGTTCACCTTTGCAGCCGTGGTTACTACCTTACCCTAAAGGCTAGGACTGTTGACGAGCTTCTATATTTCTGCTGCATATTTTACACAAAAAGTATTGTACCCTATTTCCTATGAAAATACAAGGATTTTACTTCACTTCCCATTCAAGAGATAGGTGGCAACATTTTTGATTATCGGATTCCAATTGATGGAAAGTTCGAACTCCATTTTCACTTTCGCGTATTTCATAAAAACTCTTAACTGTAGCTTCGGGTAAAATTTCCTTATCATATTTTACAAGAACTGATTTTAAAGAATGAGTCTTAATAAATTCCATGCCAAGGCTATCCATCACCCAATCGAAATACTTTGCGTTATTCACATGGTGATTATAATCGATATCATTCAAGCGAACGCGGTACGTTTGAACATTTGCTTTCTCCAAGTCGATTTTTGGAACTCTTGGATTCCGACGATTATCCTTTTTATTCTCAATTGGATATTCGTTAAGCACTTCTTCATCTAGTGAGATGAGTTTTCGCTCTTCAATATTAATCATTGAGAAAGTTGTTAATGCATCTACTAGTACTTCTTCTTCTAAAGACAAAATTGTATAACGACGGAACGTAAAGAACTTGTTATATCCAACAGGCTCCGTTTCGACAATAATTTCTTCTTCTAATTTAGGAAGACGATTAACCGTTAATTGGTTTTGAATCACAATCCATGAAAGACCTTTTTGATAGATCAAATCAGGATGCGCTAGACTACGTTCTTGTTTGCGAGAAGCTAACATCATAATCCCAACAACATGACTTAGAGATAACTCTCCTTTCCAATTACACTCATACGCCTTCACAACATGATTCATACGACAAATTGATTCTACCATAGTACATCCTTTCGTTATTGACTAGTTCCATACATCTTCGCTATCTGTATTCAATACTGAAACAATGTCATGCCCCTTGAATAAGATAATATAGTCGGTTGGTAAATGCATTACTTCATATAATTCTGGGTAATCTGGAAAGATTTCATACGCTTGATTTCCTTCTAGTGGTTGAGGATCAATCGTTTGATCGATTGGAGCAATATACCAAGTTTCATCATCAAAACGGTGTGCATACCACTCATCCACTTCAAAAGTATGGTTAGCAATCACTAATGGTCCATCGAAACGGAATGGAATCAGATGGCCTAATGTTTTCGTACGTTTTCCAGTTTGAATCGTTTTACGAATAATATCTAGGAAATAAGAGAAATCTTCCACCCATTCATCTAATAGTTTATGTTCGTAATTTTGAACGACTACTTGGAAATCTTCCCCTTTAGGAATGACTTTCACTTGTCCATAATGAATTGGAATTAAAGTGTCGACCTCGTCCCAATTCTCCTCAAAATATTCTTCTACGAAAGTAAGCAACTCTTCTGCTTCTTTTTGGTACTCTTCATCCGCCACTAAAATCAGACGGCGACCATTCACTTCACGAATAAATTCCATAAAATCTCTCCTTTCACGTTTACTAGTGTACCTCATTTTTAAAAATTTTACCTGTATCATACCCGCAAACTCTAAAAATTTGTTATACTGAATGAAAGCATGAAAGGAGCACATTGATGCAAAACAACCCTTTTTACAAGTTTTATCAAAAATCTCTTGACGAAAGAAAAGAAATATTATTCAATCATCCTACTTTGACTAGTAAAGCTAAAGAGCAACTAAACAAAGGTCTAGCGCTACCTGAATCCATCGCAAACCAAATGGTCGAAAACCAAATTGAAATATACGGCCTACCCTATGGAATCGTTCCAGAATTAATCGTGAACGGAAAAAGTTATATCGTTCCAATGGTAACGGAAGAACCTTCTGTTATTGCTGCAGCGAGCTATGCTTCAAAATTAATCAACTTAGCTGGTGGAGCCACAACGTTACAAGAAAAGCGCGAAATGATTGGAGAAATTGCCATTGTTAAATCTCCTCTAACACTTGAAGAAGTAAAAACTAAACTAGAACAACAAAGAGAATCGCTCTTTTCGATTGCGAATAATGCTCATCCTTCTATCGTGAAACGTGGCGGAGGAATTCGAGAAATATGGGTCGAAGAAAAGTCTACTGACAAAGAAGGATTTTTCATTTTCTACGTATCAGTTGATACAAAAGAAGCAATGGGAGCAAATATGCTGAACACCATCCTTGAAGCACTCGTATCACCAATTGAAGCAATGACTTGCGGCGAAAGCATTATGGCCATTCTATCAAACCTTGCAACAAACTCCGTTGTCACTGCTAAATGCGTACTCTCTCCTAGAATCTTAGATACAAGAACGACTAAAGGCGAAGAAGTTATCAGCCGAATCGTTTTAGCAAGTGAATTTTCTAAAGCGGACCCTTACCGTGCAACTACTCATAACAAAGGAATTATGAACGGTATTGACTCTGTTGTCATCGCTACTGGAAATGACTGGCGAGCAATCGAAGCTGGTGCTCATGCTTATGCAAGTTTAAGCGGACAATATCAACCACTGACAAATTGGACAAAAGATGAGGCAGGGAACTTAGTGGGGACTATCACTCTTCCTCTTCCTGTTGGAACGGTCGGAGGTTCAATTGCAATTCATCCAGGTGCACAATTTGCACACGAGTTACTCGGTCATCCAAGTGCTGTTGAACTAGCGGGAATCATTGCATCGATTGGTTTAGCGCAAAACCTTGCTGCTGTAAGAGCTCTTGTAACAGATGGCATTCAAAAAGGACATATGAGACTACAAGCGAAATCCTTAGGACTAGCAGTTGGAGCAACAGAAGATGAACTTCCGCTTCTTATGAATTTACTCGCTAAAGCACCTCACTTAAATCAAGAAACTGCCAAAGCTCTATTAGAAAAAATAAGAAAATAAAAAATAGACTTCCCTAGCTTAATGCTAAGGAAGTCTTCTTTATTTTCATTATCTTTCGTCTTCAGTGTATTCCATTAATGTGAAGATGTCGTATTCGCTAATTTTTTCGCGACCTTTTAAGTCTGTTAATTCTACTAAGAACGCTAAACCAACAACTTCACCGCCAAGTTTTTCAACTAATTTTGCAGCGGCAGCCATTGTTCCACCTGTTGCTAATAAGTCATCACAGATAAGAACTTTTTGACCAGGTTTTACAGCATCTTTGTGTAAGTGTAATTCTGCTGATCCGTATTCTAAATCATATTCAACAGCTACTGTTTCACGAGGTAATTTTCCTTTTTTACGAGCTGGCGCAAATCCGATTCCTAATTCATACGCTACAGGACATCCAACGATAAATCCACGCGCTTCAGGACCAACAATCATATCAGCACCAATTTTACGTGCATAGTCAACAATTTGTTGAGTTGCGTATTGGTAAGCTTTTCCGTTTGCCATTAATGGAGAAATATCACGAAAAATAATACCCTCTTTAGGATAATTTGGAACGCTAGCAATATATTCTTTCAAGTTCATCAAGAACTCCTCCTTTTATTTATCCTATTGCGATTCAATCCAATTTTTCAATTCTTGAAACTGACTATAATTGAATTTTTTTTCAAGCAATAATTGTTCTTTTAACTTCTTTAATAAAACTGACTCTTCCAAGTCATTCGTTTTAGGACTTGTATGAATAAACAAATGTCCGTTTTCTATTTTAACAAATTCTAACTCAAAAAACACTTTTAATATAACTCGAAATTGTTCAATCGGAATTTTTAAGAAATTAGCGACTGAGACTAATTTTTCATTGTAAGGAAGTTGTCCATGGGATTGGATATATTTATACACACTACCAAACTTGGACTTATCTGGAATTCCTGTGGTCACAACTGAGTTCTTCGTATACGCGATGATATATAGCTTTTGAGGAAATTCCATTTTAAAGAAAGTTTCCACTTCCTCCACTTTTTCAGGTAAATCAAATAACACGATCGCATTTGCGGTTGGAATCTCATTTGAGGAAACAAAAGATGAAAAATCCATCACGCTTGAATTACTTGGAATTCTTGTTTGTAGTTCTTTTAAATACACTTCATTTGAAGCTAAATAAAGGGCATTTTCAACATCAAGATGATCTTTAGTAATCTTCGAAGTCCGCCAGTCAATAACGATTCTACCTTTCACAGCGATATCTTTCACCATTAATTGAGGAAGGCGATTATTCTGCCATTCATTAATCTCTAATGTCCCAGCAATACTAATCTTCGTATCTGGTTGAAGAGAAGCTACCCATTCCCCTTTACTAAAAGCCATTGCTTGTAGCGTATATGTAGAATTATCTTCTTTCAAATGAAGCTTCAAATGTTTTTTATCCGCTCCTAGCAATTGAGTAGACGCCACTTGGATTCCATCTAGAGAAACAACTGGTTCTGGATTATCCGTACCAAATGGTTTCAGACTTGCTAATGACTCAATCCATTCAACCGTAATATCTTTTAATGGAAGAACTTCATCAATCGTTAACGTAGCCTTCGCATCTAATAAGTCTTGATGGTCTTTAGCATATTGTTCTAGCCCATCAATAATCGTTGGAAGCATAATTGTTTCAACTGTCAAACCAGCAGCCATATGATGTCCACCGAATTTTAGGAGATGATTTTTCACACTAGTTAACGCATCATAGAGATTGAACTCTCCAAATGAACGTCCACTACCTTTAGCAATTAATCCGTCATCACTAATGCCTAACACAAGAGTCGGTTTACCAGTCTGTTCAACAATTCGACTCGCTACAATTCCAAGTACGCCTTCATGCCAACCTGGTTGAGCTAACACAAGTATAGGTTGATTCATTTGTTCTTGAATAAGTGGGGTGGCCTCTTCGACAATTTGATTGACGATTGACTGACGTCTTTCATTCTCCGATTGCATGAAATCAACAATACTCTGTGCTTCTTCATCGTCAAACGTTGTCAACAACTGAACACCTGGAGTAGCATCTCCAAGGCGACCTAGCGCATTTAAGCGCGGTCCAATTTGGAAACCAATCGTCTTTTCATCTAATTTATCCATTTTAACTGATAGTTTTTCTAATAATGAAACAAGTCCAATTCGTTGCGTTTGTTTCATTTGAGCGATTCCTAGTTTAGCAATCGTTCTATTTTCATCTGTAAGACTGACTAAGTCCGCAATTGTTCCAATCGCTGCTAATTCTACCATTTCTTCTGGAAACTCTCCTAGAAGCGCGTGAGCAAGCTTAAAAGCCACACCAGCACCCGATAAATCTTTGCATGGATAATTAGCCTCTGGATGACGTGGATGGACAACTGCATAAGCTTCTGGAATTTCACTTGGAATTTCATGGTGGTCCGTTAAAATCACATCACAACCATTTTCCATCGCATAACGAATTGGTTCATGCGCTGCAATTCCACAGTCTACCGTAATAATGAGCGTATGGCCTTCTTCAAGTGCGCGTTCAAACGCTGGAATATTTGGACCATAACCATCTATAAAGCGATTTGGTAAATAGTACGATACTTGAGCTCCTAGCATTTCAAGCGTTTCGTAGAGAATCGTTGTACTCGTAATCCCGTCTGCATCGTAGTCGCCATAAATATGAATCAATTCTCCATTTTCAATAGCTTCTTGAATACGCCCTACCGCTTTATCCATATCGTGTAAAAGGAATGGATCGTGGATTAGATGTGGTGTTGGCGAAAGAAACTCTTGCATCTCTTCTACTGTTTGAATCCCACGCTCCACACATAAGCGGACGAGATTTTTGGATACCCCACTTTCACTCGAAAGAGATGTTACGAGTTCTTCATCCACATTCTCTTTTAACTTCCATGCATAATTTGCAAAACTCATCGTACACCTCCTCTACTTTTTATTGAAAATACTCCCTAATAGTTTGTCTCCTATTTTCGGGAATAACACATTTAATTTACTTGCAAAGTTCATTGCTTTTGGCAAATTCACTTCACGTTTTTCTTTTGCAATTCCTTTAACAACTTCTCCTGCTACCTTCGCTGGATCTAATACTACAGCGCCTAATTGCTCTAAGTATTTTCCAGTTGGCTCGGCTTTATCAAAGAAGTCTGTCGCAATCGGTCCAGGATTCACAGTCATCACATGAATACCATATGGTTTTAATTCTAAACGCAGTGCATTCGAATACCCTAACACTCCAAATTTGGTTGCTGAATACACGGATGATTTTACTGTTGCCGATTTTCCAGCTTGAGAAGCGATATTCACAATTACTCCGCTCTTATCTTCAATAAACCTAGGTACAAAATGCTGAGTGATTTTAATTAATGTATTCAAGTTTAACTGAAGCATTTGATTAATCTCAGATTCACTTAAGTCTTTAGCATATTTAAGGTAGCCAAGGCCAGCATTGTTGATGACCATCGTAATTTTGTATTTTTCATCAAGAGTTGATAATAAGTCTTGAACAGACGCATCATCGGTTAAATCACACGAATAAATATCGACAGGTTTAGACGTGTTCAATCTGCATTTTGAGGCTACTTGCTCTAGTTTAGCAGTGTTTCGAGCCACAAGTATGAGTTGTACATTTCTTTTAGCTAATTCCAGTGCGATTTGTGCGCCAAGCCCACCGCTTGCCCCAGTGACAAGAGCCACTTGATTTGTAAACCATTTAGCGTCCTTCATGATGTTTAATCCTTTCAACAGTCACAATGTCGAAGTCTTTGACAACTTGAACATTATCAAAGATTGTTTTTGCTTCGTCTTCTAACTCTTGGGATTGTTTTCCAAGATAGCGAGCACTAATATGCGTTAACAATAGTCGTTTAACCTCAGCGTTTTTAGCCACTTCAGCTGCTTGAAGACTTGTTGAATGGAAATGACGATAAGCTTGTTGGCCTTTATCGCCTTCGTACGTTGCCTCATGGACAAGTACATCCGAACGATATGCTAAGATTTCACTAGCTTCACATTTACGAGTATCCCCGCAAATGGTCACCACGCGTCCTTTAATATCCGGAGAAATATAATCTTGTCCATTCACGATTGTTCCGTCTTCTAGAGTAATGGTTTCGCCTTTTTTCAACTTACCAAAGAGTGGCCCAAAAGGAATTCCTAACTCTTTTAAACGGTCTGCTTGCAGTTCGCCTGGTTGATCCTTTTCAGTCACACGGAAACCATATGAAGGAATCCCATGTTCGAGTCGCTTCATTTCTACTTTAAAGTGTTTATCTTCGAAAAGAAGCCCTTCACTTTCAAATTCAACAACTCTTAAAGGATATCCCAATTTTGAACAAGAAGCTTTAATCGTTGTATCGATAAAGTTTTTAATCCCTTTAGGACCATAGAGGGTTAAATCATCTTCTCCGCCTTGGAAAGAACGACTAGTAAGAAGTCCTGGTAAACCAAAAATATGATCCCCATGCATATGTGTAATGAAAATCTTCTTGATTTTTCCTGGACGAATATTTGTATTTAAAATCTGTTGCTGTGTAGCTTCTCCGCAATCGAATAACCACACTTCATTAATCTCATCGAGAAGCTTTAATGCAATTGAAGTGACGTTTCTCATTTTAGAAGGTACGCCAGCACCTGTTCCTAGAAATTGCAATTCCATTTTAATTTCCTCTCAATGTTTCATATATTTTTTTCGCAAAGAATAGCGCTTCTTCATGAGCACCTACTTCCGTTACATACGATTTATGTGAATAGAACCAATCTTGGTCTTTGGAATACTCATTCCAGTCAAGAACATGGACATTCGAATACTTCTCACTTACAGAAGAGTACACGTTATTGACATCATCTCTCCAGGTTTTAGACGTTGTTGTCGTAACAAGGAAGATTTGTTTTTCCATACCGATCCGTTTCAATTCACTTTCCAATTGTCCTTTTGTAAAAGCACTATTAGCACCAAACATTAATACAACGATGTCATTTAGTTGATTCTTCGATTTTAATTCGTTAATCGTTGAAGATAAGTCTGTTACTTGTGCAATCGTTGTTGCATGCATCACGGCATTAGGGTAAATGGTCGTGAGTTCATTGGCAATTGCAAGAAGGGATTGGTCTCCGATAAAGGTAATTGAACTATTACTACTAAAGACGGTTTCTTCACGAGTTAAACCAACCACGTTATTAATGGTTTTCAGTAATTTTTTATCCGTTTGTTGTGTATTATCCACAATTGTTTGGTTTGTATGGATTAATTCTGTAAGAGTGGCCTCTTGTTCAGACAGTTTACTTGTAGACTGTACTAAACCAACTGCTAAAATGATGAGTGGCACTACACAGATTCCAAAGAAAATTTGTTTTCCAAAAGCTGTTTTTTCATTCAACAGCCCCATTATTTTACGGGCCATTTGAAGATAACGTCTTTTCTCAAACACTTGATACCAAACTTCTCCAAAGAAGAGAATCAGTACTAATTGGATGATGCCGTGAATTAAACTACTTGAACCAATAATGCCCATTTTTGCTTGGTATAAGACAATAATCGGTAAGAACCATAAATAATACGATAAACTCCTACGACCAATCACTGTTAATGGTTTGAAACGGAATAAAATCCCTGTTCCTACTTTTGGATGCAAGCTCATCAAAATCACAGCTGCAACTGTTAAATCAAAAAGCAACATTCCACCACGATAAGTAATATCTTCGTTACGTCCGAGCGTAAATAATAAAATGAACATTAACACAATTGGGATTAAGCGTAAATATTGCTCATACGGCAACCTAGATTTATGTTCCTTTTGGAAACGATCTAAAGGATATAACAATGCCGTACATGAACCAATAAGCATTGAAAACAATCGGGTCCAAGTGCTCATCGTGACATACGTTAATGAGTCTGCTCCCTTATAACTAAAGAGCATTAATCCAAATGAAGCTGTAGCTAACACAACGATAGCCACAAACAATGTATTATGCTTCTTAACGAATAAACTTAAGAATGCAAACACAATCGGCCACAATAAGTAAAATTGAAAGGCCAATGAGATATACCATAAGTGTTCAAATGGATTTTCCGTTAATAAGTTTGGAATAAACGTTTGAGCTCTAAGAATCTGCCACCAGTTATTTAAAAACACTAAACTGGAAGTAAATGATCCTCTTAAGTTCACCAACATCTCATTTTGAAACAATGTAATATAAATGAACACTAGAACAAGCATTGCAATTAAAGGAAGTGCAATACGTGCTAATCGTTTTAATAAAAACTGCTTCAAAGGGATCTTTCCATCGTTCATCAAACTTGTCATTAACCGGTTTGTTATAAAGTAACCAGCTAAAATGAGGAAGATGTCCAATCCAAGAAATCCACCCGGCAAGCGATAAGAATACAAGTGATAAATAATGATACTAAGGATTCCTATCGCTCTTAGGCCGTCAAATGAAGATACGTAAAAACGTTTTTCCATCTCACTTCTATCAATCATATTCAAAACTCCTTAATCAACGAACTCGAATGAGAAGTTTAGAATGCGTACTAAATCGCCATTTTCAGCGCCTTTTTCACGTAAAGTGCTATCTACACCCATTCCACGTAATTGACGTGAGAATCGCATAACAGACTCATCATGTTCCATATTAGTCATCTTGAATAGTTTTTCAATCTTGTCACCATAGAGTACCCAAGTTCCATCTGGATCTCTTGTAACTTTGAATGGTGCTTCCTCTTCTTCTAATCCATAAACGATATGTGTTTCCACTACTTCTTCGTTTAATGGGAAGAATTCTGTTTCTTCTAACACTTCAGCAGTTCTAGCAAGCAATGCTTGAAGGCCTTCACGACGATAGGCAGAAATTGAGAAAATCTCTGGCATTTCTTCGCCTTCAGCCAAGCTATCCGCTAAATCTTTCTTGAACTTCTCTAAGTTTTCTTCTGCTTGAGGTTGGTCCATTTTGTTAGCTACGATTAGCATTGGACGTTCCAATAAGCGTAGGTGATAACTTCCTAATTCCTCTTGAATAATCTTGTAATCTTCAAAAGGATCACGGCCTTCCATTGCGGCCATATCGATCACATGAAGTAATACTTTTGTACGTTCGATATGTTTTAAGAAATGAATTCCAAGCCCTACACCTGTATGAGCTCCTTCAATTAATCCAGGTAAGTCTGCAACAACGAATTGCTCGCCATTTGGAGACTGCGCCATTCCTAATTGAGGATTCAATGTTGTAAAGTGATAGTCCGCAATTTTGGGTTTTGCGCTTGAAATCACGGATAGTAAAGTGGACTTCCCTACAGATGGGAATCCAACTAACCCAACATCTGCTAAAACTTTTAATTCTAAATCAAGTTCAAACTCTTCCCCAGGTTCACCATTCTCCGCAATATCTGGCGCTGGGTTTTTATGTGTTGCGAAACGGATATTTCCTCGACCACCACGGCCTCCTTTAGCAACTACTACTTCTTGTCCATCTTCCACTAAGTCAGCAATCAGCGCTTTTGTTTCAGCATTTCTAACGATTGTTCCTGGTGGAACTTTAACGATTAAGTCTTCTGCTCCACGGCCATACATACTCTTACTCATGCCGTTTTCACCAGGTTTCGCTTTAAAATGACGTTTATGACGGAAATCTAGTAAAGTTCTCAGTCCCGAATCTACTTTAAAAATGACACTTCCGCCTTTACCGCCGTCTCCACCAGCTGGACCTCCATCTGGTACGTATTTTTCACGACGAAAGGCAACCATCCCGTCTCCACCTTTACCGGCTTTGACTTGAATCGTGGCACGATCATAAAATACTGCCATTTCATTCACTCTCCTTTCTGTATGAGGGTTCTTATTTAACGATTAATGATGTGAAATCTGCTAAATCTAAAATGATTTCAGATAGTAATCCTAAGAATCTTAGACGATTACGACGAGTTGCTTCATCGTCCACCATAACCATATTTTCATTGAAGAAATCATTAATTTTTGGTGCCATTGCTTCTAAATGACTGTACAACTCTTCTGGACTTAATGAACCTACTTTTTTATTCAATTCTTGAATAGCTTTCACTAAGTTACGTTCACTTTCTGTTTCAAGACGATCTTCTAAAATTTCCCCACTCGCCTCAACTTGAGCTTTTGCACTAATATTGATAACACGATTTAAGGCCTCTGTAATTCCTTTAAATTCTTCAGATTCAGAAACGGCTGAAAGAACTTTTGCAGCTTTTAATTGTTCAGGAACTGATGAAGTATGACTATTTACAACCGCATCGATAATATCATGACGTTTTGTAATTGTTGCAATACGTTGTGCTACACGTTCACGAATAAAGCTTAAGATAAACGTTTCGACTTCTTCCTCTTTACCTGATAGGAATTCAGCATAGTCAAGACCTAATAATAATTTAGTAAAGTCTTCAATTTCAATGTTCCAATCAAATGCTGCAAGAATTTGTACTAGCCCCATCACTTGACGACGAAGCGCATATGGGTCATTTGATCCTGTTGGAAGCATTCCAGCAGCTGTAAAGCTTAAGAAAGTATCTAATTTATCTGCAACCGCAAGTAAAGCACCTGGTACAGAAGAAGGCAATTCACCATCTGCACTTGTCGGCATATAGTGTTCAGGGATTGCCTGTGCTACTTCAGGAGTTTCTCCTTGTTTTAAGGCATAGATTTCACCCATGATTCCTTGTAATTCAGGGAATTCGCCAACCATGTTTGTTACTAAGTCAAATTTGTAGATTGAAGCGGCACGTTGCGCTGTGACAACGACATCACTTGGTAAGTTCAACTCTTTTGCAATACGACCCACAAGTAATTGGACGCGATCCATTTTCTCTGTCATAGAACCAATTTTGGCATGGAAGTTTAATGTTTCTAATTTCTTCAAGAAAGTCGTCATCGGAATCTTTAAGTCTTCTTCGTAGAAGAATAACGCATCTTCTAAACGAGCTGTTAACACTTTTTGATTTCCTTTTGCGACATTTTCAATCATGTAATCATTCCCGTTACGTACTGAAACGAAGAATGGTAATAATTGTTTTTCCTGGTTATACACAACAAAATAACGTTGGTGTTCTTTCATTGACGTCACTAATACTGGTTCTGGAACGACTAAGTATTTTTCATCAAAAGTACCCGCAAATGCTGTTGGGTATTCTAAGATTGAGCTTACTTCTTCTAATAAGTCTTCATCGATTGGAATAATCCAGTTATTTTTTGCAGCTAATTCTTCAATTTGCTTGCGTACTAATGCTTTACGTTCATCTTGGTTTACGATGACAAATTGTTCAGCCAATGCTTTCTCATAGTCTTCTGGGTTTTCAATCGTTGCTTCTTTTCCAAGGAATCGATGTCCTCTTGAAACGCGTCCAGCTTTGACATCTAATACGCCGATTTCTTCGATGACTTCATTGCCGTATAACGCAACAATCCAGTGAATTGGACGTAAGTATTCAAATGTATGAGCTGCCCAACGCATGGTTACTGGGAATTTCATATCTGTAATCACAGAAGATAAGTTTTTAACCACTTCTTTTGTTGATTTACCAGCGATATGTTGTTTCACATGAATGTATTCAACGCCATTCACTTCTTCAACGTAAATATCATCTGTTGTTAACCCTTTTCCACGAACAAATCCTTCAGCTGCTTTTGTCCAAGCTCCATCTTTTTGAGCGATTGCAAGCGATGGTCCTTTAAAGATTTCTTCTCGGTCAGCTTGTTCTTCGACTAAGCCATTTACTCGAACTGCTAATCTTCTAGGAGTTGCAAATGCTTCTACGGATTCAAATTCTAAGTTTTCATCTTTGAAGAAGTCTTCTACACGTTTTGCTAATTGTTCTGAACTTGAACGAACATATTGAGCAGGTAATTCTTCTAAACCGATTTCTAATAATAATGATTGTGTCATTCTTTCTCCTCCAAACTCTCTTATTTCTCTTTCAATAATGGGAATCCTAATGCTTCACGTTCAGCCACGAATGTTTTCGCGATTGTACGAGCCATTTTACGAATACGACCAAGGAATCCAGCACGGTCAGTTGCAGAAATTATTCCGCGGGCATCCATTAAGTTAAATGCATGAGAACATTTCAATACATAGTCATAAGCTGGGTGAACTAAGCCTTTTTCCATTAATACAGTCGCTTCTTTTTCAAAGTCTGTAAATAATTGCATTAATAATTCTGCATTGCTTTCTTCAAAAGCGTATTTAGAATGTTCATATTCTGGTTGAGTGAAGATATCCCCATATTTAACATCTCCAGTCCATACTAAATCATATACACTCTCTACTTCTTGAATGTATGAAGCAAGACGTTCTAAACCATAAGTGATCTCACTTGTTACAGGGTGACATTCTAGACCACCTACTTGTTGGAAGTATGTAAATTGAGTGACCTCCATTCCGTCAAGCCATACTTCCCATCCTAAACCAGCACAGCCAAGAGATGGGTTTTCCCAGTTATCTTCCACGAAACGAATATCGTGTTCTAATGGGTTGATTCCAAGAGCTTCTAGACTTCCTAAATATAATTCTTGAATGTTTTCAGGAGATGGTTTCATCACTACTTGGAATTGGTGGTGTTGGAATAAACGGTTTGGGTTTTCCCCGTAACGACCATCTGCAGGACGACGTGAAGGTTCCACGTACGCGGCATTCCAAGGTTCTGGTCCAATCGCGCGAAGGAATGTATAAGGACTCATTGTCCCTGCCCCTTTTTCAGTATCGTATGCTTGAAGAAGCAAGCACCCTTGGTTAGACCAATAATTTTGTAATGTTAAAATAATTTCTTGAACACTTAATTTTTTTGCCATAATTGTTCCCCTTTCTATTGTGCATTCACTACTGGATAAAATTCATAAATCACTCCAGGAATCACTTCACATTTTACTTCTTTAATTGCTTCATTTCTCGTTTTAAAACCGTACATTGAATGGTTAACACTTGTTTGGAATTGCTCCAACACTTCATCTTCATATCCGATGACACTCACTTTAATTGGTGCTAAAGAAACCACCTTCAATTGAAAATCTTTGAATTCTGAAGCTGGAATAACCATTGTAAAATCCATATTATTTCCTCCTTTGGCTAAATAAAAAAGTCCCTATGTACACAAAAAGCATACATAGGGACGACTGATCGCGGTTCCACCCTAATTTCTTGGTTCAAAACCAAGCTTCATTGTTGATAGACTCAAGTGCGCCACTTTTAATGACCCATGATATGGATTCCACCAGCCCATACTCTCTTTGACATTTTATCATTAAAAATCTCACCGTCAACATCCTATTAATCTTCCACTATAGTACCGATAATTGCTTAAAAAGTCAAGTAAAGACAGCGTTTTGCCTACTCTTAATCTTGTCCTCTTTTCTGCATTAACGTTTCCCATTCGACCATCTGATCTAAAAATTTTTTACTCTTCAAACGTATGCCCACATACTCTTCCATAATGGTATCAAATAGACGTCTTAATTCACTTGTAGTCTCACCCGACAACTGAATAGACCCTATTTGTTTTGGAGAAGAAACAAGAGCTAATTGCCTTGCTACGTACAATGCCTTTCTAGACAGTTGCATGCGATACTCATCTTCGTCTAAATGATTCTTACACAGGCATCCATGCTTCTGAATCGAAAAATCAACTAAGTCCGTATCCCTATTACAAATGACGCAATGTTGCCATTCCACCTCGACTCCATAGTAACGTAGAATCTTGATTTCAAAGAAACGCAAAATCACTTCTGCATCGATTCCATTATTAATGGCTTCAATAGAGTCCCACAGCAGTTGAAATACCGTCTTGTTCACTATATGGTCATCCATCACCGCATCTGTTAATTGTGTTAAATACGCTAAAACAGCTTGAGCTTTTACATCATTTAACACAATCGTTGCAGGCTTAATATCGTGACTATCCTTTAGGAAACTAAACCCATTTTGATGAATATGCCCAAGAAAAGTCGCTCTTGTAAACACCTGTGTTGCAGCCGTTAATGGATGATTGCTTTGTTGTGCATTTCGTAAAAAGAACATCAACTTTCCGTGGTCTCTCGTCAAAATTTTTACGAGCATATCTTTTTCTCGGTACGTCTGTCTCATTATGACAATTCCATCAAAATAGTGGTAATAATCCATTTGATTTCATCCTAATCTCTATAATCTGTCTCTTTATATCCGTATTCTTGTAGATTACTTTTACGTTTACGCCAATCTTTTTCAACTTTTACCCACAATTCAAGATAAACCTTATTTCCGAGTAATTGTTGAATATCGCGTCTAGCTCTCGTCCCTATTTCTTTCAAGAGACGTCCACCTTTACCGATAATAATACCTTTTTGTGATTTTCGCTCCACGATAATATTTGCATAGACATGAACCTTATCAAATTCATCCTTTTGCATCTTATCCACTGTTACAGCCACCGAATGAGGAATTTCTTCCTGCGTTAACTGTAAAATCTTCTCACGAATTAATTCTGAAACCACAAAGTATTCCGGGTGATCGGTTATTTGGTCTGCTGGATAATATTGTGGACCTTCAGGAAGAGCTTCTATAAGTGCTTCCATTAATTCGTTCACATTATTTCCTTGTAATACTGAAATTGGGAACACTCCCGCGAAATCAAGTGCATCTTTATAACTTTCAACACGCTCTAATAACACTTCTGGTGTAACAAGGTCAATCTTATTTAACACTAAAAAAATCGGTGTCTTAATCCCTTTTAGCTTTTCAATAATGAAGTCGTCACCAGGGCCACGTTTTTCACTGACATTGACCATAAATAAGACTGCATCCACTTCTTTTAAAGCAGAATAGGCACTCTTCACCATGAATTCACCGAGCTCATGTTTTGGTTTATGAATTCCAGGCGTATCTAAAAAGACAATTTGAGCGTTATCTTTAGTATAGACTCCTTGAATTTTATTTCTTGTGGTTTGTGCTTTATCAGACATAATGGCAATCTTCTGACCTAACACATAGTTCATAAATGTTGATTTGCCGACGTTAGGTCGCCCCACAATCGCTACAAATCCTGATTTAAATGATTTTGTCATACTCTCTCCTTAAAAATGTATCCATTTTGGCAAAATTATAATCATCGCAATAACGACAGTAAAACCTGCGCTTAACAATACTCCACCTGCTGCAATATCTTTTGCCTTTTTAGCTTCAATATGATATTCCTTTTTCACTAATAAATCTACCAAATTTTCAACAACTGTGTTTAATATCTCCATGACTAATACTAAAAATATACAAAGTAATATAAAACACCATTCGAGTGCAGTTAGTCCAGAAATGAAACTTATCAATATGGCCAACGCTGCCATGGACAAATGAGCTTTCATATTCCGTTCTTCATGAATAACTGTTTTGATTCCGTGTAGTGCATGTTTCATTGAAGTCAAAAAGGTTGAATTTTTTCCCGTTTGTCTATCCGTCATTTCTAGTTAACCCATAAGCATCTAAGATTTCTTGTTGCAATCCTGTCATTTCAGCTTCCTCTTCTTCAGTCTGATGGTCATAGCCATTTAAATGTAAAAATCCGTGAAGTGCTAAAAATCCAAGTTCTCTTTCAAGCGAATGACCATAATCTTCTGCTTGTTCTTTTGCACGGTCTAAAGAGATGACAATATCTCCAATTGAAGTCACGAAACTATCATCTTCCTCCATAATTGACTGCATGCTTGCAAAATCATCATCGTCATCATCCAATGCAAAACTGATAACATCCGTTACTTTATCGATATTTCTGAAATCACGATTGATTTCTCGAATCCGTTCACTAGATACGAAAGAAATACTACATTCTTTTGTTTGAGGTATTTCTAGAAAATCTGCTGCAAAAGATACCACCTTATAGACCAGTTCTTGATGACTTTCTGGAACTACTTCTGTTTCATCAATAATTTCAATAATCATTTTAAAATCTCCTTTATTCATGTCACTATTATTTTAACAAACTCCCTACATTATTGGAACTTTGACGAATGTTGAACTAAACATTAAATAAAAATGATCCTTTCCCCAAAAATTGTTCATTAAACAATCTTAAAGGAAAGGATACTAACTCTTAACTAGGTTTTTTTACAATTTTTGGATACTCTATTCGCGAATGGAATGTTCCGTTTAGAGAAGCCACAATATTTTTTTCTATAATGGACAACTCTTTCATCGTAATATCACATTCTACAAACTGACCATCTTCCAAGCGATTCATAATGATAGAATGAACCAAATTCTGAACTTTTTCTAAAGTAGGCTCTTTCATCGCTCGAGTTGCAGCTTCTGCACTATCTACAATATTAATGACCGCCGACTCTTTGGTCTGAGGTTTTGGACCAGGATATCTGAAATCCTCTTCGATTGCATCCGGATTTTCTTTTAGGGCTTCTGCATAAAAATATTTCATCAAAGTAGTTCCATGATGTTCTGCACAAATATCAATTACTGATTTTGGTAATTGATGTTCTTTTAAGATTTCTACTCCTTTACGAACATGATCAAAAATGATTTCTTTTGATTCATAAGGCCCAATCATTTTATGCGGACTTTCCATATGAGCAGGCAAGTTTTCAATAAAGAAGAACGGGTGCTCTGTTTTTCCAATATCATGATAATAGCTTGCTACTCGTGCTAATTGAGAATCTCCCCCAATTGCCTCAACACAGTTTGCTGAAATATTAGCCACCATTAGACTGTGGTGATAAGTCCCTGGTGCTTTTGTAATTAAATCTTTTAACAGAGGTTGATTTGGATTAGATAACTCTGCCCATAAAAGAACTGAACTATCCTCAAAAAGATAAGTTAAATATGGCATTAAAATGACTGGAATTACATATGATAAAAATCCACTAATCGCTGCAAATGCAAATAACCAACCAGATTGAGTAGAAACTAGTTCATAATTACTAAAAAATACAAACGGAATCATTAACGAAACAGGAATTACAATTTGTAGAAGTAATTGTTTAAACCAAGATAAGTTTTTCCAATAAACTTCTTGAACAACTCCTAACCAAGCCGCAAGAGAAAAATAAACAGTTGTTAATGCTATTTCAGTATTGATATTGTCACTACCAAACATAAACCAGACTAAAATCGGATAAACTAACATCGCAATAATTGTAAAGAAAAATTTTGAGGTTAATTTATAAATAAGATAGATTAATCCAGCAATTGGAAAAGCAACACCAATATAATCAATCCCTCTATTTTGCAAGAACGATAAAATTTTCAACAGAACAGCCCCCATTGAAAAAACAAAAGTAAACACTGTTAATTCATTTAACCGGGTATCCCAGTCTTTACTTGAAACTCCCACTTTATATCGAAGCGAGAATACTAGAAGACTAACGATAAAGATTCCAAGGAAAATCAAGTAACTATAGAGTTGATGATAATTGTTTGTTGTTCCATTGATACCGAGTAATTCAAGAATACGTAAATCTTCTTGAGTTATAATATGTCCTTCTTGGATGAGAACTTGACCTTGAAGAATTCTAACGGTTGAGACGCTTTGCTTTGCATTCTCTTTTGCACTGTTGGTTGCATCTTTATCCACTACATTATTAGCAACAATGCTATTGGTTAACAATTGTCCTAATAATTCACGTTCTGAATCAGAGAATCCACCATTAAACAAAGATCTTTTTGCAACTTCTTGCGCTTGCAACAGATTAGAATCTGTAATAGAAGAAGCCATTTGTTCCTTCGTTGCGTCTTCTACAGCCTTCTCATAGCTCTCTAATTTTTCAGAACTAGCCGATAAAAGCTGAACAATAACACTATCTTTAATATACAAAGCAAAATCTCGAATGGCTTTATTTTCCCTATCTAAACTTTTCTTAAAATAGCTTAATCTATCTTGAATTGTAGCTACTTTTGTAGATGTTTCTCCAGTCGTTGTGGTAGTTGAATCTCCCCCAAATATTTCGCTTGATGATTTGGCCGCAACAGTTTTAATCGCTTGGAAAAACTGCTTTACTTTATCAATTTGTTGTTGTTGTTTGGTTTGGTCAAAAACATAAATATCTCCAATACCATCCATCGCCATTTGTTGATTTTTTGCGGTTTGCTCTTTATCCTCAATTGTTCTTGGAGAACGAATTGTTTCTTTAGCAACTTGATTTAACTCTAAAGAATAAGAAGTTGGCTGTACATTACTCCACCCTAAAATGAGTAACACTAAAAATGTCATCCCTAATAAAGCAGGTAGATAGAGCATTCCTAAAGTTTCTTGAAACTTACGGAGCTTTTGTCTCACTTTCTTCACCTCGTTCCTTTTCAGTTTCCGTTGGTGCTGAATATGCATTAATAATTTCAGATACGATTGGATGACGTACAACGTCTCCTGCATCAAATTCTACAAACGCAATTCCATTGATTCCTTTTAGCTTGCGTTCAGCATCTAAAAGACCACTGGCTTGATGTCCTTTTGGCAAGTCAATTTGAGACTTATCTCCATTGACAATCATTTTTGAACCAAAACCTAAACGAGTTAAGAACATTTTCATTTGCGCTCTAGTTGTATTTTGAGCTTCATCTAAAATGATAAATGAATCTTCTAGAGTACGCCCACGCATATACGCTAACGGCGCCACTTCAATGACTCCTCGTTCTAAGAGTCGATTCGTATGTTCCATACCGTATACGGTATAAAGAGCATCGTATAACGGACGTAAATATGGATCTACTTTTTCTTTTAAGTCTCCTGGTAGGAAACCTAAATTTTCACCGGCTTCAACGGCTGGACGAGTTAAGATTATTTTCTTCACTTCGCCTTTCTTCAATGCTTGAACAGCCATTACAACGGCAACAAACGTTTTACCCGTTCCTGCAGGTCCAATGCCAAAGACCACATCAGTCTTCTTAATGGCATGAATGTATTGTTGTTGCCCATATGTTTTGGCACGAATCGCTTTTCCTGCAAATGTACGGCCAATTTCTTCGTTATATAAATTAACAAAGTAATCCAAAGTACCTCGTTTAGCCATCTTCACCGCGGTAATGATATCTGTTTTAGAAATACTAATCCCACGTGCAATCAAGTCTTGAAGTTGGTTTAGTAGTTCTTTAACTTGAGCAACATCCTCTTCTTCACCAGTAATAAAGAGTTGCTCCCCACGATGAGTAATTTGTACTTTGAATGAATCTTCAATAAAACGAATATTCTGATCTTGAGAACCAAATAATTGAATTAGTTGAGGATTATCGCTTAATTCAACACTTGCTTTTACGGTTTCTTTTTCCAATCAGTTATCCTCCAATCCACACTTATTTATTTAAGTATGCTTTTACTTGTTCTTTAATGACATTACCGTCTGCTTGTCCTTTAAGTGCTTGCATTACTGCACCCATTAATTTACCGAATTCTTTTTGTGTTGTCGCTCCTACTTGTTCAGCAATTTCAGCAATTTTTTCTTGTACTTCTTCTAAAGAAAGTTGTGCTGGTAAGTACTTTTCAACAATTACTAATTCACCTTGTGTTTTTTCAACTAGTTCTGGGCGATTTGCTTTTTCAAATTCAACAATCGAATCACGGCGTTGTTTGGCTTCACGAGATAGAATAGTTAATTCTTCTTCAGGTGTTAGCTCTGATTTTTTGTCAATTTCAGCCGCTTGAATTGCTGTTTTAATCATACGCAAAACTGCTAACGTTTCTTTATCTTTTGCTTTCATCGCTGTTTTAATATCGTTGTTAATCGTTTCTTTTAATGACATTATTCTCTCTCCATTCTTGTATTTCGTTTGATTGATAAAAAAAGACTGGGACCTATAGCCCCAGCCTGACATAGTCATATGATACACAGAGTTGACTAGAACTTGCGTTTACGAGCTGCCTCTGATTTTTTCTTACGTCTTACACTTGGTTTTTCATAAAACTCACGTTTGCGAGCCTCTTGTAAAGTTCCGGTTTTAGAAACAGTACGTTTGAAGCGACGAAGAGCATCATCAAGTGATTCGTTTTTACGAACAACTGTTTTTGACATATCCTATTCCCTCCCTCCGAGCATTTAAAAGTAACTGTTTTCTTTTGAATAGAATAACCAAACAAACGAAATGTCCTTTTTTTATTATAGGAAAGGTTCACTAAAATGTCAATTAACTTCTATACTGTCTACGAACTTTTTTAGGAAAACCTTAATTTATGCTTTAGTTGTGCATTTTTCGCAAAGTCCAAAAATCTCGAATCGATGAGAGTGAATTTCACAACCTTCTAATTGATCTTGGAAGAAGTCCATTGGGCACATATCTATTTCTTTTGTACTACCACACTTTTCACAAATAAAATGATGATGATGCCCATGTGTTTGGCAACGGAATCTAAATAATTTCTCACCATTTAGTTCTGTTTCTTCTAAAATATTTAATTGTACAAAGGTATATAAATTACGATAAATTGTATCATAACTTAATTGTGGAAACTCTGAAGCAATTAACTCTTGCACCTGTTTTGCTGACAAGTAACGATTCGCATCATTTAAAATTTCAACCAATCGTTGGCGTTTATTCGTGTGCTTGTAGCCCGCTTCTTTTAGAATCTCTAATGCTTCTTCAACATGATTATGTGAGTGGTTATGATGATGTTCATGATGGTGCTCACAATGTTCGTGACCACAGCAATGATCGTGTGAATGCATATTATTTCCTTCTTTCTTGATTTAATAACTCTTCAATCCAATGTGAATCAAATTTTCCAGAACGAATCATTTCAATCTCTTTCTTGTATGGCGCAATCTGAACATTATCTTCCACTTTAATCCATGGAGTTTCAAGAATTTTAGGGAGATTTTTAAATTCTGGGACTTGAATAACATTCATTAACGCATCAAATCCAATTTCTCCAAACCCAAAATTTTCGTGTCTATCTTTATGGGCACCCACAGGATTTTTAGAATCGTTGATATGAAGAACTTTAATGCGATCAAGTCCTACCGTTTTATCGAATTGTGTCAATACTCCTGATAAATCGTTTATAATATCGTATCCAGCATCATGAACATGACAAGTATCAAGTGTAACCGATAAGTGTTCATTGTACGTCACTCCATCAATAATACGAGCTAGTTCTTCAAACGAACGAGCTAACTCTGTTCCTTTTCCGGCCATTGTTTCTAAGGCGATTTGAACTGTTTGGTCTTTTGTAATTACTTGGTTTAGACCATAAATTATTTGATTCAATCCAACGTCAACACCAGCACCTACATGAGAGCCTGGATGTAAAACAACTTGTGTAGCTCCGACTGCTTCAGCACGTCTCAATTCTTCTTTCAAAAAATCAATTGCAAAATCAATATATCCTTCTTTTGTTGTATTAGCTAAGTTAATAATATAGGGAGCGTGAACGACTACTTCCTTGATTCCATTTTCAGCCATAAATTTCTTGCCTATTTCAGCATTTAATTCTTCTATTGGTTTTCTTCTGGTATTTTGCGGAGCTCCCGTATACACCATCATAACATTTGCCCCGTAACTAAAGGCTTCTTTAGCAGATCCTAATAGCATATCTTTACCGCTCATTGAAACATGAGATCCAATTAACATGTCAAACCTCCAATTTGCTCTTATTCTTTTTTATTGTACCTAATAAATTCGACTACAATCAAGTTCAAAGCAACTTTTTATACACAAATAAGTGTTTTATTGTTATAATGAAATAGAAATACTTAATTTTAAAGGAGTCTCTATGGATTCATTATTGCATTTATTTAAAAAGAAAAATACACAACAATTCATAGCTTTCATTTTTATATTATTAACACTTTGGTTAATTGCCTATCCATTAGTCAGTGAAAAAACTGCTTCTACAAATGAAAACAATTCGCGTCAAACGGTCGTAGAGAATTCAAATACAAACTCTACCACACAGACAACTTCAAGAGTTAAAAATAAAATTGTTCAGTTTGCTGTAAATACTGGTTCTTCGAATGTACAGGTTTATCAAAAGATGGATTCAAAGTCAATCCCAATAGGTGAAATCTCTCAAGGACAGTATTTATTGTCTCTACATAAATTAGACAACGGGTGGATACAAGTTCAGTATAATGAACAAATTGGATATGTGGAAGAAAATGACACCATCTTACTAACAACCTTAATGAAAGGTTATGCAAATGGAGGTTTGAAGATTTATCAAACTGCCGAAAAAAACACTAAAGAAATTGGGACGATTCCCGATGGTGAGATTTTCTATCTTCTTGAAGACGTTTCCGATAAAACTTTAAAAATCCGCTATAAAGAGACTGAAGGATATGTAGATAGCGATTCTTCGAACTATACAATTGAATTAATACAAGAAATATTGAATAAACAAGCTGGGCTTCCAACGACTATTGATTCCAATAAAATGTTTGTAACGAAGCTAAAAGAAACTCCAATCTACTCTCAATCATCTATCACTTCAGATTTAATTGGAACGGTAGATAAAGGAACGCAATTTGTATATGAAGATAGAGAGGGAGATTTCTACAAAGTTTCTGTAGGCAATGGAAAATATGGATATATACCATATTGGTTAGTCACCGCAAACTTCGCAGGGATAGAAACAGATGACGCCCTCCCACAAGGAATTAAAAATGCAACTATTGTCATTGACCCTGGTCACGGTGGAGATGATCCTGGTGCTGTAGTAAACTTTAGTGAAAAGCATGAAGCTGATCACACACTTTCAACTGCTTTCTTAGTTAAGAAAGAATTAGAAGCATTAGGCGCAAAAGTTATTTTAACTAGAACTGACGATAGTTCCGTTTCCTTAGCAGATCGTGCTGAAATTAGTAATAAAAATAATGCAAATGCATTTATTAGTATTCACTTTGATTCTGCGGAAGTCGATAGCGCTAGTGGAACTACAACCTATTATTATAGCGATAAAAGTGAAAATCTCAGTCAAACCATTAATAAGTATTTATCACGTAACTTACCTCTTAAAAACCAAGGAAGCAGATTCCAAAACTTCATGGTATTAAGAGATAATGCTCGTCCGTCTATTCTTCTAGAACTTGGATACTTAAACAATCAAGGTGATAATAAAGTGATTTCTTCTCAAGAATATCAAGAAAATATCGCAAAAAGTATAGCAAACGCCCTAAAAGAATACTTCCAATAAACCAAAGAAGCGATGCTATTCCATATGGAATAGCATCGCTTCTTTTTATTTTAAAATAAATCATCAATCTCTTGTTGAGCTGTTTCAACGGCGGTTGTGTAATTGGCAGTAATTTCCTCAATCACTGTCCCCTCTACAGCCTCTTTAATTAAACCTTCAACATTAAGACGCGCTTCATATTGACGTGCCTTTTCGAGTTTTGGTTTTGTCTTTGGACTTGGTGGAGCAAACACCGTACAGCAGTCTTCAAATGGTTGAATCGATAATTCAAAAGTATCAATTTCTTCAGCAACTTTGATAATATCGAGTTTATCCATTGTTGCCACCGGACGAATTATTGGTGTGTTAGTCACGTCATTAATCGCCAGCATGCTATCTAAAGTTTGAGAAGCTACTTGCCCTACTGATTCCCCATTAGCAATTGCAAGTGCACGTGCGTTTTCTCTAAGTTGATCCGTAATACGAAGCATGAAGCGACGCATAATCGTCATTAAATAAGCTTCTGGTACACTCTTCTTAATTTCCTCTTGAATTCTAGAAAATGGTACCGTAAGGAATTGAATACTTCCTCCAAAACGAGCAATTTTTGCAGCTAAAAGTTTTGTTTTTTCAAGCGCTTGAGGACTCGTATATGGTGGGCTTGCAAAGTGAACGCATTGAATCTCCATCCCACGTTTCATCGCAAGATACCCTGCTACTGGAGAATCAATCCCGCCAGATAACATGAGCATCACTCGACCACTTGTTCCAACAGGAAGTCCGCCTGCTCCAGGGATGGTCTTAAGACTCACCATTAAGTGTTCACGGCGTACATCGATACGAACTGTAATATCTGGTTGTTTTAATTGAACTTTGATATCTGGAAATGCTTCAAGAACAGCATCTCCTAAGAACAGATTGATTTGGTTTGTATCCATCTCGAATGTGTGATCCGAGCGTTTTGTCATAATTTTAAACGTCTTACCTTCAAGATTTTCTTGGCTTAGTAAATCAAGAACGACTTTCTTTGCCACTTCCATATCTTTTTCAACGATATATACTGGCGAAATTGATTGAATCCCAAAAATTGGTTTTACCTTTTCGATAACAACTTCTTCAGGCGCTTCATGTAAATCTAAATACATAAAGTCATAATCAGGAATCACCTTTACCTGAGGAAAATCTACTAAGGCTTTTTTTATATTTGACGCTAATTTTTGAGTGAACATCTTCTTGTTTCTACCCTTTGTAGAAAGTTCACCATAGCGAATCAAAATTCTAGTTTTCAAAGGTTTCCTCCTTTTATTTTAAAAATGAAAATTGTTTCATTAACTGATGCAATACATCGATAAACTGTTCGACTTCTTCTTTCGTGTTGTCGTTTGAGAAGCTTACACGAACGGCTCCTGTTGCCCATTCAGTTTGCACATCCATCGCATAAAGTGTACTTGATGAATCTGCTTTTTTACTTGAACAAGCAGAAGTCGTAGAAATATAAATGCCATGATTTTCAAAAGCATGGACAACGACTTCTCCACGAACACCTTTAATGGCAAAGCACAACACATGTGACGCTCCATCTTCAGGTGAGAAGATGCGGATTTCAGGTTTTGTAACAAGCTCTTTCCATAGTTGGCTACGAAGTTCACTTGTAACCGATTTTTCCTCTAAGGCCATGCGTAACGCCTTTGTAGTCGCTACAATACCTGGAAGGTTTTCTGTCGTACTGCGTTCCCCTTTTTCTTGTCCTCCACCTGTTAAGAGAGCTTGAATCTTACGTCCAAATTTCTTATACATAATTCCAACGCCTCTTGGTCCATGGAATTTATGCGCAGATAGACTTAATAAATCTATGCGTCCAAGGGCTAGTAGCTGGCTTGCGCTCTCCAGTGCTTGAACAGCATCCACATGAAAATGAATCGATGGGTATTCCTCTAGTACTTTAGCAATCTCAGCAATCGGTTGAACTGCTCCGACTTCATTATTGACAGCCATTACACTCACTAGAATCGTATCTTTGCGAAGACTCTCTTTCAATTGCTCTACATTTACAATTCCTTTTGAATCGACATCTAAGTACGTCACTTCAAACCCAAAGCGTTCAAGTTGCTTACAGGTTTGAAGGACTGAAGGATGTTCAATCTTTGTGGTGATGATATGTTTTCCAAATACAGACTTCTCAAGAGCAGTTCCTTTAATAGCCCAGTTATTCGATTCAGTCCCTCCTGAGGTGAAGAAAATCTCCTCAGGTTGAACTGATAATAAACTAGCCACTTGTGCTCTAGCTTTTGTCAACACTTGATGGGCATCGACTCCTAATTGGTGTAAGCTCGATGGATTTCCGAAGAACTTTTGGCTAACTTGAACATAGCTCGTTAATGCATCATCATAAATTTTCGTTGTTGCTGCATTATCAAAATAAATCATTCTACTATCCTTTCAAATTCCATTAGTTCGCAACGATGTTTACTAAACGTCCTGGAACGGCAATTACTTTACGGATTGTTTTTCCTTCAATTGCAGATTTTACTGAATCATGTTCTTTAGCAAGTGCTTCAAGAGCAGCAGCATCTGCGTTCGTTGGAACCATTACGCGTGCTTTAATTTTTCCATTTACTTGGAAAATCACTTCAACTTCGTCTTCTACTAATTTAGATTCATCGTAAGTTGGCCATGGTTCGTAGCTAATTGATTCTGTGAATCCGAATTTACTCCAGATTTCTTCAGCCATATGTGGTGCTAATGGCGCAATCAATTGTACAAGACCTTTCATGTAGTCAAATGGTAATGCATCTGCTTTGTATGCTTCGTTGACGAAAATCATCATTTGAGAGATTGCAGTATTAAAATGCAATTCTTCGAAGTCTTCTGTCACTTTTTTCACTGTTTGATGGTACACTTTATCCAATTTACCATCATTTAGTTTTGTGATACGGTCACGCATCTTACCATTATCATCAATCATCAATCTCCAGAAGCGATCTAAGAACTTACGGCTACCTTCCAGTCCTTTTTCACTCCAAGCAATCGATGCATCTAGTGGTCCCATGAACATTTCATAAACACGTAATGTGTCAGCACCGTATTCACGAACTACATCGTCAGGGTTTACAACATTCCCTTTAGATTTAGACATTTTTTCATTACCTTCACCTAGAATCATTCCTTGGTTAAATAATTTTTGGAATGGTTCTTTGTTAGTAACAACGCCTAAATCGTATAACACTTTATACCAGAAACGCGCATATAGTAAGTGAAGAACGGCATGCTCTGCACCACCAATATATAAATCAACTGGTAACCATTGTTTTACTTTTTCAGGGTCTGCAATTTTTTCTTTGTTATGTGGATCAATGTAACGTACAAAGTACCATGAGCTTCCTGCCCATTGTGGCATTGTATTTGTTTCACGACGACCTCTCTTACCTGTTGCAGGGTCCGTTACATAGAGCCAGTCTTCAATCGCTGCCAGTGGTGATTCCCCAGTACCACTAGGACGAATTTTATCTGTTTTTGGTAGTACTAATGGCAATTCTGATTCAGGAACAGTTGTCATTGTACCATCTTCCCAGTGGATAACTGGAATTGGTTCACCCCAGTAACGTTGACGAGAGAACAACCAGTCGCGTAGACGATAGCTTACTTTTGCTGCCCCTACGCCATGTTCTTCAAGCCATGCATTCATTTTAGCAATTGCGTCAGCTTTGTTTAATCCATCTAGAAATTCTGAATGAATATGTACACCATCACCAGTGTATGCTTCTTCTTCAACGTTTCCACCTTCGATGACAGGAATAATGTCTAAGCCAAAAACTTTAGCAAATTCGTAGTCGCGTTCATCATGTGCTGGAACGGCCATAATCGCACCTGTACCATATGTGCTTAATACATAGTCTGCAATCCAGATTGGAATTTCTTTTCCGTTTACTGGGTTAATTGCGTACGCTCCAGTAAATACCCCTGTTTTTTCTTTAGAAAGTTCCGTACGTTCTAAGTCAGATTTTGTAGAAACAGCAGCAATATAAGCATCTACTGCTTCTTTTTGTTCAGGAGTCACAATCTTTTGAACTAATTCATGTTCTGGAGCTAATACATTGTAAGTCGCTCCAAATAATGTATCCGGACGTGTTGTGAAGACTTCAAAACTCTCTTCTGTTCCTTTTACATTGAAACGAACTTGAGCACCTTCTGAACGACCAATCCAGTTACGTTGCATATCTTTAATACTTTCAGGCCAATCCAACACATCCAAATCTTCTAATAGGCGGTCTGCATAAGCAGTAATTTTAAGCATCCATTGTTTCATTGGTTTACGGTAAACTGGATGTCCTCCACGTTCACTCTTACCATCGATAACTTCTTCGTTAGCAAGTACTGTTCCAAGCGCTGGACACCAGTTCACTGGAATTTCAGCTTCATATGCAAGTCCCATTTCCACTAATTTAGTGAAAATCCATTGTGTCCATTTATAGTACTCTGGATCTGTTGTGTTAATTTCACGGTCCCAGTCATAACTAAAACCTAATTCATTAATTTGACGTTTGAAGTTTGCTACGTTTACTTTCGTGAATTCTGCCGGATCATTTCCTGTGTCCAGAGCATATTGCTCTGCAGGAAGTCCAAACGCATCCCATCCCATTGGATGAAGAACATTGTACCCTTGTGCACGTTTCATACGAGAAACGGCATCAGTTGCTGTATAACCTTCTGGGTGACCTACGTGAAGTCCTTGTCCTGATGGATACGGGAACATATCTAATGCGTAGAAGTTTTTCTTAGAAGGATCTTCTGTTGTTTTGAATGTATGATGTTCTTTCCAATATTTTTGCCATTTTGGCTCTATTTCTAGATGATTAAATGTCATCTGATTCACTCCTTTCAAAATTAAAAACGCCCCACCTGTCATTGACAGATAGGACGCAATACGTGTTACCACCTAATTATTTTACTCTTCTTACCTGTAACGCTGGCGAGGCGGAAACTCTTACTAATCTTTCAGAGTTCGGCTAAAAAGGCGAGTTCAGTTTATCGAATTGATGCATTTTCACCAACCATGCACTCTCTACTACTTTCAAAGAAACTTACTATTCCTCTATCTGCTTTTGTGAGTATTATTCTAGCAGATTATTTTGAAACTTTCAACACTTGACCAACTCGGATAACATTTGAAGTTAAGCCATTTAAAGCTTTTAATTGTTCTAATGAAAGTCCGTAAGTTCTAGCAATACGCCATAACCCTTCTCCCGCTTTAACTGTATGAGTTTTAGCCCCAGAAGAAACGGCTTGTGTTGATGAGTATGAGGCAGTTGTTTGTGCTGAACCTGACACTAATAATTGTTGACCTGGACGGATTGTACTAGTTTCTGATAATCCATTCACTGAAAGTAATGTTCTTAATGAAATTCCATGATTATGAGCAATACGATATAAAGTATCTCCTGCTTTTACAGTATAGGTCCCTGAAGTTGAAGTTGCTTGACTAGCGGTACTTACTGGAGTGGCAACTGTTGCATTTGAAGCTCCTGAAACGTTTAGTGTTTGACCAGGACGAATCACTGAAGATTGAGATAGTCCATTTAATGATAATAACGAATTCAAGCTCACACCTGAACGACGAGCAATACTATATAATGTATCCCCTGCTTTTACAGTATAGGTCCCTGAAGTTGATACTACTGAAGATGCGCTATTTGTTTTAGTACTTACTGGAGTTGAGAAGTTTCCTTCTGATTGACTCACTGTTAAACTTTGACCAGGATAAATGATAGATGATTGAGATAAACCATTTAATGTTAATAATGAATGTAAACTCATTCCTGAACGACGAGCGATACTGTATAAAGTGTCTCCCGATTGGACAACATAGTTTCCACCGCTTGTACGAGCTGTAGAAGTAGATGTTCTAACTACTGTAGCAGAAGCTTCACCACCAACTACACGTAATGTTTGTCCTGGACGAATGATACTTGATGTAGAAATTCCATTGGATGAAATTAATTGAGATAAGCTCATCCCGAATTTACGACTGATACCATATAGGGTATCACCAGCTTTTACAGTATAAGTACCATTTGCTTTTGAAACAGATGTAGTACTTACAGGAGTTGATACTACTGTATTAGTAGTTTGTTTTGTATTATTTCCTAATGATAAAGATTGTCCTGGACGAATCACTGAATTTAATGATAATCCATTTAAAGACAATAATTGATTTACACTAACACCCGATTTACGGCTGATAGCATATAATGTATCCCCTGCTTGAACAGTATATTGTCCTCCAATTGAAGATTTTTCTTCAATTGACGCTGCGATAGCCGTAGCAGTTCCATTATCATATTTTGTCAATCCAAATTGTTCAATAATGCGGTTTAATTTAGCATAATACGCAGTGTCCGTTGCATAACGGCCAGTTAAATAACGTGTAGCATCTTGATAGCTATTTGTACGGCTCTTCCATGCACCAGAATAGAACATTGGAGCCCCTTTAATCCCATTAACAATTTTATCTACATAATCATCCATTGATTCTTTGTATGATGGATATTTTCTAAAATTATCATGAATACCGTAGTAGTTTTGCGCTCCAGCATCTTCTAAAGTATACATATTGACAGATTGACCATTGTAGTTCCCTTTTACACCAAATAAGTTATGGTTTGGTTCAGAAGCTAACGCACTTGTTCCCCATGCAGATTCTAGAGCTGCCTGTGCGATCATTACTGAAGTATAGACATCTTTTCCTTCAGTAGCTTGTTGAGCTGCAGGAATAATCTTATTTAAAAAACGTTGAGCTGGAGTTTGTACTTGATTCGTAGGTACAGTATATGCATGAGATTTTGGCGCTAATGCTAAACCTGCTACTGTAGTTGCTCCAACGACAGCAACTGTCTTTTGTAAATTTTTATTAGCAGCTTTTAAAGCCTTCATTTGATTTTCTTTTTTTAAACGTAAATATCTTTCGTGTTTTGTTTCTGTCATCCTTTTATCCTCCATCTAAAAACTAATTCGTAATCCATTATAGTAGGATAAAATTGAATGTGTAGGGGAACGTTGCGCGAACACGCAAAACGTCGTATACTCTTAATATCCGTAAAAAATATGTAACAAATTGTAAAATTTTACTTAAGAGGTGTTTATTTTGAAGAACGCTCAACAATTTAGCCACGAAATGATACTTTCCGCAAATTTAGAAAATGGACTATTTATCGACGCAACCGCAGGAAATGGACATGACACACTTTTTTTGGCACAACATATAGATTCGACTTCAAAAATTTTATCTTTTGATATTCAAGAAACAGCTAGTTTACAAACAAGACAATTATTACAAAAATATGACTTAGCCCCAAAAGTGACTTGTATTCTAGACTCTCACGCGAACATTTCAAACTATTTAGAACCAGACGAGCGTGTTAGATTAGCTATTTTTAATCTTGGTTATTTACCTGGAAGTGATAAAAAAATCATCACAATTCCCTCTTCCACTCTGGAAGCCATCCAAATTTTGCTTGGACGACTAGAGAAAAATGGAAAAATAATCATCGTTTCCTACTATGGTCATGACGGTGGGTTAGAAGAAAAGGATGCTGTTGAAGAACTCATTTCAGCTCTTTCTCAAAAGGAATGGTCCGTTTTAAAATATCAATTTATCAATCAAATCAACTGCCCACCAATTTGTTATGTCATAGAAAAAAAGCAGAAAATTATCATATATGATAATTTTCTACTTTAAATGAAAAGCCAACCTCATTGAGGTTGGCTTTCTTCATGATCGTTTAAGCAAAATAAGCTTTTAACTCTTCTACTTTATTCAGTTGTTCCCATGGAAGTTCAATATCTGTTCTACCAAAATGACCATAAGCTGCAGTTTGTTGATAGATAGGTCTACGTAAGTTTAGTGTTTCAATAATTCCTTTTGGAGTTAAGCGGAACTCTTTACGAATGACTTCAATGATTTTATCTTCTGGTACGTGGTTAGTTCCAAAAGTATCTACAGCAATTGAAACAGGTTGTGCAACCCCAATGGCATAGGCTAATTGGATTTCGCATTTATCAGCTAAACCAGCTGCAACAACATTTTTTGCAATATAACGAGCTGCATAACTTGCAGAACGGTCTACTTTAGTAGAGTCTTTACCAGAGAAAGCTCCACCACCATGACGTGCATAACCACCGTAAGTATCCACGATAATTTTACGTCCAGTTAATCCTGAGTCTCCAACAGGTCCACCGATAACGAATTTACCAGTTGGATTAATAAAGTAACGTGTTTCATCGTCAAGTAATTCAGAAGGTACGACTGGTTTTACAACATACTTAAGTACGTCTTTTCTGATTTGCTCTTGAGAAATCTCTTCATCATGTTGTGTACTTACAACAATTGTATCAATACGTTTTACTTTATGTTCAGGAGTATATTCAATTGTTACTTGAACTTTTCCATCTGGACCTAAGTAATCTAATTGTTTTTCCTTACGAACTTTTGCAAGTTGATAAGCTAACTTATGACTTAAATCAATTGGCAATGGCATATAAGATTTCGTTTCGTTTGTGGCATAACCAAACATTAAACCTTGGTCCCCTGCTCCAAATTCTTCTGCTTGCCCACGAGTTTCTAATGCATCATCAACACCCATTGCAATATCTGGTGATTGCTTGTCTAAAGAAACCATCACCGCAACTGCATCAGCATCGTATCCATACTTGCGGTCAGTGTATCCTATTTTACGAATCGTATCACGAGCAACTTGTTGGTAATCAACAACCGCACTCGTTGTGATTTCTCCTACTAAAACGACTAAACCAGTGTTTACTACTGTCTCACAGGCTACACGAGCAGTTGGATCTTGAGTAAGAATGGCATCTAAAATACCATCACTAATTTGGTCTGCGACTTTATCGGGATGTCCTTCTGTTACGGATTCCGATGTAAATAAAATTTTTTCCATTTCTTTTCCCCCATTCAATTCCGGTTACAAGGCATCTACACATGGTGCATCCTTTCGGGAATATCATTTTTAACTTTTCCTATTATAGCACTTTTATAAAAAAATGATAGTAAAATCAATTATCATTAAGTACTCAACGGAAATTTATAATCGACTTAAATACAAATTTTAAACTTAATAAAAAAGCCTAAGTATAAACCTAGGCTTTCCATATTAAATATTTGTTATTTTTGTTCTTTACGAATAACTACAAATGAAGTCACTAAGAATAAGCCTGCTAATAAAACTAAAATATTATAATTCGAAGTACCAGTATTAGGCAATTCTGGTTTTTCTTCAGTAGTTGTAGTGTTCTCTGTCGTTTCAACAGTACTTGGCACTTCTGTTGTCGTTGAAGGAGACTCTGTTGTAGTCGTTACTGTTGTAGCCTCTTCAGTTGTTGTGGTTGACGTTGTAGTTGTAGAAGTCGTAGTAGTTGTTGTAGTCGTAGTTGTAGTTGTTTGTTCTTTTGGATTTACAATTGTTTTTGTAACTGTTCTATCAGCCGCAAAGTCAGCAATATTTACATCTGTTTCAGGTGTTTCAATTTTATATCCCGGAAGTGTTTCAACTTCTGTAAGTGTATATTTATCTTTTAATAATGAAGGTACCGTGATATTTCCATTAGAATCAGTGACATATTCTCCTATTACTTGATTATTTCTTAATCGAGTCAGTTTAAATTTCACCCCAGCTAATGGTTTATTTTCATCATCTACTTTATGAACATTAATGGTGAATACATAACCAATTCCAGACCCTCCGGCTACTTGCACAGCAGAAGCATTTGTGACTTCTTTTTGAACAATTCCTTTCGCTTTTAATCTCGCATCATTTTTCAACAGTTCTCCGTCTAATGGAGAATAGTTTAATCTGACATCATATGAAATACGATATTGATCTGTTTCACTAATATCTCCTAGTTCAGCAACAAAAGACTTTCCATCTGCACCAAAAGTAATTTTATGTTGACTTGTTACATCCGTTCTGTCAGTAAATTGCCATTCACCATTTACGTAATTAAATTTTCCTTTATAAATTCGAAAACTATCTTTCACATAAGAAGCATTATGATATTGTAACTGATCTTCTATTGTAACTTCTTTTAAATTCTGCTTCGTTCGGTTAACAGAAATATTGTAGGAAACAGTTTTATAGTCTGTATTGTTTACCCAACTAGTTTTTGTGAAAAGTGTTGGATTTCCATCTCCAATGCCTTTGAATTTGATTTTTCCAGCGACTTTTGTTTCTTTGTTTACGGTTAGATCTATCGAAATCTCTCCAGCTTGTGGGTGTTTTTTGAAATCTACTCTAGCATAGAAGAAGAATTTACCATTTGTATCTGAATGCTTTTCCACATAATCCGTATATTCTAATGTTAAAGTTTTGTTATTGGCATCTACTGTTGCATGCGCAATCACTTCTTTTGTATTGACATCTCGAATTTCAAAGCTAGTCGAAGTGATAATCAATGCATCAGGAACTGTTAAAATCGTCTTGTCGCCTGCTTTAACATCCTTATCGCTTAAATCAAATGTAGCATTAATTCTAAAAGTTGCCCATTGTGCTAGATCCCAATCTAACTTTCCGCCTTCATTATTAGAAATACTTAAACTAGTTATGGCATCAGCAAAATTACCAGTAACTGTCGGAGAGGTATCCGCAGAAGCATTTCGTGAAGTTAGGGAGAAGAGTGCTGCTAAAAATACTAATAAGAACGATAAAAATGCAATTTTTCTGGTTTTTTTCATATTTATTCCTCTTTTCTTGGTTTACTGGTAATAAATCAATGATTTATATGTTCATAATATCACATTTACATAACAATTAACATAGGATAATTGTTAAATATTCTATATATTCACATTTTCATCAAATGAAAAGATGAACATATATAGAAAAAATTTTCATTGATTTCATATTAAAGAAATAGTTTTCTTTTTGAAGAATCTAAAAAACGCCTTTAAATCCCCTCATCTTGACAAGAACGGCATTATTCCATATCATTAAACTATAATTAAGAATGAGGTATTTTTATGAACAACGAACCACAGTCTATGTCCGTTTCGAACATCTTACATCAACTAACCTCTCCTTGGCTGAATTTTATTTTAGCTCCTTTAGGATATTGTTTAATCGGACTTCTTCTTGCTGTAAGACAACAACAATTTCACTTTACTCATTTTTCAGTATTGTTTTTGTTCTTTGTCATTATTTATTTGCAAGAAAATTCATTTAGAAAATTTGCTAACCATCCAGAATTGAAAAGATGGATTTTTATAGCTATTACAGATATACTGCTACTTTCTCTTCTAGTCTATTTTTATCAAAATGTATCTTTAAGAATTGTTCTTCTTTTACTTTTAATAGTGATTCTGAACCACGGTCACTTGTTTGAATTGAAGACAAATGATATGTTTTATATTTATCATTCATTTTTAAATAGTATTTCAAAATATTATTTGGGGAATTTCATCACTTTGTTTATTTTAAGTGGCGCGGTTTCTAAAGAAATTGGCATTCAATTATTCCAATACATTTTATTTGGATTATATGTTTCTCATGTTAAATCACGTTTGGTTGAAATTAGAGAAGGAAAAAGACACTATGGTCCAGTAGTCGCAATTTGTACTGTTTTATTTAATCTTTCTTGGCTAATTGGAACAATTATCTACTTTGTCTGGTATCTAGGCTCCTTCAGTATTTTGGGAACCATTTTATTCTCATTATCCTTATTGATTCCAATTTTATATCAAATATACTATCGAAAAGAATTTTCTGTTAATCGACAATTTACATACTTACATTGGTATTTAATTGTAATGTCATTTTTATATGGATTTTTCTTTATCATTTAAAAAAACGTTGGACATTGTCCAACGTTTTTTTAAACTTCTTTTTGACCATATGCACAAAGATCTAACAATGGACATCCCTGACACTTCGGACTCCTAGCCGTACAATGATATCTTCCAAAGAAAATCATCCAATGATGAGCCCTTCCCCATTTATTTTTAGGTAACTTTTTACATAAGGTTTCTTCAATCTCAAGAACGGATGCTGACTGTTTACAAATCTGTAATCTTTTGCTTACTCTTTCCACATGAGTATCTACAGCAAAAGCTGGTAAGCCAAAAGCAACACTTAGTACAACATTTGCTGTTTTTCGCCCTACACCTGCTAGCGAAACCAATTCTTCTCTTGTTCTTGGAACTTCACCATTATATTTTTCAACAAGTTGCTGGGCACAAAGTCTAATATTTTTGGCTTTATTTCGGTATAATCCTAATGATTGAATACACTCAATTACAACTTCTTCTTCACTATTTGCTAGAGCATGAGCAGTGGGATAAATTGCAAAAAGCTTCGGCGTCACTTTATTAACGCCTTTATCTGTAGCCTGTGCACTTAAGATCGTTGCAATTAAAAGTTGAAAAGGTGTTTCATGATTCAATTCACAGTGCGCATTAGGAAATAGTTTTTCCATTCTCTCTACTGCTTCAATAGTTTTTGCTTTCGATAACATAAATCACCTTTTCGTCCAATGAATCATCGGTACTTTAGTTTTATCTAGAGGACTAGCTTGTAGTTCAACTTGATTATTTTTGATTCGACTCTTTTCAGTAGCAAGCTGTTGTAAAGTTTTAATTCCTTTTCGATGCCAACTCAAAAGAATCTTATCCATATATTTAATCGTGAAGACCTGATTTAATACACATTCCTTTAATGCTGCAATAATAATTTCTTGTGGATAATGATCCTGGTGAATCCAACTAGATACATTCTGAATTTCAAAGGAACTAAGTGGTCTGCCAAATTCCTGTTCAATTAAAGCTAACAAGTTAATATCAGACTGTTTTTGCTCTTTATTTTTGATGGAATGTTGCTTATATGCAATCTCTAATTGTTGCATTAAAGGTTTAAAACTGTAATAATCTACCTTTTTTTCAGTTTGAGTTTCTCTTTGTTGAATGACTAGTACTTGTCTATCCATTAAATGTTGAATAATTCCAAATAATTGCTTTTCATCCAGTCCAAATGTTTTACAAGTTTCTTCTACATTTAAAACGAAGTATTCTTCTGTATGCCTTTGTAATAACCAAGAAATTAACAAACATTCATCTGCACTTAATTGTAAATGCCGATAATATTGTATCAATACATTAGGTACTGTTGTGGAACCACTAAACATCCAATACTCTTGGAATGTTATTGCCATTTGAATTCCTCCCTCTTCTAAAAAAGAGCCAACGACACATGTCAGCGGCTCCTTTATTTTCATTTTATTATGGGTAAATACGGTTTAGTAAGCGTGGGAATGGGATAGCTTCACGAATATGTTTCGTACCAGCTACAAATGTTACCATACGTTCTAGACCAAGTCCAAATCCTGAATGAGGCACAGAACCGAATTTACGTAAATCTAAGTAGAATGCGTAGTCATCTGGATTTAATCCATTTGATTTAATTCTGTCTAATAATTTATCATAGTCCGTTTCACGCTCACTACCCCCAATAACTTCCCCGTATCCTTCCGGAGCAAGTAAGTCCGCACATAATACACGACTTTCATTTCCAGGAACTGGTTTCATGTAGAAAGCTTTAATTTCAGTTGGATAGTTGATGACGAATGTTGGAACACCAAAGTGGTTTGAAATCCAAGTTTCGTGTGGTGAACCGAAATCATCTCCATGTTCTAGATGTTCGTAGTCCGTATCTTCATCATTTTCGTGCGCTTGTAACAAATCAATCGCTTCATCGTATGTGATACGTTTGAACGGTTCGCTAATATATTTCTTCAATAATTCAGTATCACGTTCAAGAGTTTCTAACGCATGAGGTGCACGGTCTAGTACTCCTTGAATTAACGCTTTAACGTATGCTTCTTGTAAGTCTAATGACTCGTCATGTGTTAAGTATAAATACTCCGCATCCATCATCCAGAACTCAGTTAAATGACGACGAGTTTTAGATTTTTCTGCACGGAATACAGGTCCGAAGTCGAATACACGACCAAATGTCATTGCTCCAGCTTCTAAATATAATTGACCAGATTGTGTTAAAAATGCTGGTTCTCCAAAGTAATCCGTTTCGAATAATTCTGTAGAATCTTCTGCCGCATTTCCTGAAAGAATTGGACTATCGAATTTAATGAATCCATTTTTATCAAAGAATTCATACGATGCATATATAATCGCATTACGAATTTCCATAATAGCATGTTGTTTTGTTGAACGTAACCATAAGTGACGGTGGTCCATTAAGAAGTCAGTACCATGCTCTTTTGGAGTAATTGGGTATTCATGACTCTCACCAATTAACTCAATGTCTTTTACCAATAACTCATATCCTAATTTAGAACGAGTATCCTCTTGTACAACACCTGTTACGAATACAGAACTTTCTTGAGTTAATCCTTTTGCTAATTCAAATGTTTCTTCATTTACATCAGCTTTCACTACAATTCCTTGGAAATAAGCTTTTCCATCACGCAATTGTAAGAATGCGATTTTTCCGCTAGAACGTTTATTGGTAACCCAAGCACCAATTTTAACGGTTTGTCCAACGTAATCTTTTGCTTGATTCATTGTTATAGTTTTCAAAATATCCCTCTTCCTTTACAAATATGATTCAATAAATTCTTTAATACGTTTTGCTGCTTCTCTTAACTCTTCTTCACTACTAGCGCAGCTAAGCCTTAGAAAGCCATTGCATCCAAAATTCTCTCCAGATACAGTAGCCACTCCAGCTTCTTCCAAAAGTTTTAAAGCAAATTCTTCTGACGAGGCAACACCAACAATATGCATGGCTGTTTTTATATTCGCAAACAAATAGAAAGCTCCTTTAGGCTTTTCACACTTGATTCCTTGAATTTCGTTCAGAAGTTGATGAAACAAGTCAATCCTTAATTGAAATTTTTCACGCATCTGCGTCTTAACGACTTCCATATCTTCATCAAACGCACGAATAGCCGCATATTGAGTAACCGCAGCAGGATTGCTAGTCGTATGGCTTGTAAGGTCATTTAAAGCTCTTATAACTTTTTGAGGACCAAAAACATATCCTAAACGCCAACCCGTCATTGCTACAGATTTCGATAAACCATTTACAATAAGTGTATTATCAAAAATTTCCTTTGATAAGCTGGCCATACTAATTGAATCTTCACCATACACTAATTCATAATAAATTTCATCTGCTATTACAAAAATGTCGTGTTCTAAGGCCCAATTTCCAATTGCAAATAGCTCATCTTTTGTATAAAGGAGCCCGGATGGATTCGATGGCGCATTTAATAACAAGAGTTTTGTCTTTTCAGTCACATATTCATTTAGTAAGTCAATCGTTACTTTAAATGAATTTTTTTCTTTAGTTTCAATATATACTGGAACACCTTCTGCTAATTGAACTTGCTCAGCGTAACTAACCCAATAAGGGATTGGAATTAACACCTCATCTCCAGGGTCGACTAAAGTCATGAAAACTGAATACAAAGCAAATTTTGCTCCTGAAAAAGTTGCTACTTGATTCTTTTCTAAACGTATTCCGTCTCTTCGATAATGATAATCACAAATTGCTTGGCGTAAAGAATCTATTCCTAACGCTGGAGTATAGTGATCCGTTTCATGGCTTTTTAAAGCAGTAATGGCTGCATCTGTGATTTGTTCTGGAGTATTGAAATCTGGTTCTCCAATCGAAAGACTAATAACCTTCCGACCTTTCTCCTTTAATTCTCTGGCCTTTTGAGTCATTGCTAAAGTCCCTGACGGTAAAATTCTTGATACTCTCTTTGAAATTTTAACCATAAATCACCAATTTCTATATATTCTCAATATCTTTAATCCATTGTCCATTCTGAGCCGAAATATAGTAGTAACCAATTCTTTGATTATTCATTCTATAATTCACTTCCCATACTGGTTCTCCATTTAAAATACCCATTCTCGCTTCTAAAACCTCAACATCTGGTTTTGCTTGAGCTGTAATGGAACGTGCCTCTTCTTCGTTCACTACTGCAGATTGCTGAAGAATGGTCACTTCTCCACCTTCTTCAGGAGTAATCGCATAAATTGCTTTTCCTTCAGTGTCTTCACCCATAATTGTGTAGTAAGATTTGTCATTATTAAACCAATAAAACTTAGTTACCTTAGAAAACTCCACTTTGGGAGCCATCAATGTTAATGCTTCATTACGTTTTTTTATTTTTGGATCAACACTCGTTAAAAAGATTTGTGCGCCAGCTAAAAATAATAGAAATAAAGTGAGTAATAGAATAAACATTGATTTTCTTTTCATCAATTTCTCTCCTCAACTCTAACTTTCATAGATAAAGGTATTATACGCTATTCTAAGCAAAAATACCAACATCCCCTTATAAAATAATCCTAAACTTAGTTAATCTTTATTTTTTATACGCGCACTATTCAAACATTTTTTGAAGGTCTTTTCGATAACTATTGCACTTTCTGGAAATATATTTTTTACTTTCTCGGAATACTTACTAATAGAGGCTCGTACATCTAAAATCCATATTTCTGCATTCTTTTGTGATGGACGACTAAATCGACCTAATCCTTGATAAAGTTGAAGAAGCATCATTTTAATCGAATAATGAGCAAAGTAGGAACGATTCTGTTCTTTCATCTCCAATTGAACAATTTGTTGATGGGTTGTAACTGGATTTGGAAAAGGTAATTTAGTAATTACTAAAGAGTCTATAGAAACTCCACCACTATCAAATCCTTCCCAGAAACTGTATACTCCTAATAAAATGGAATCACTCTTTTCTTGGAATCTTCTTTGAATTTTCCGTCCTAATTGAGATCCTTTTTGAGCTAGTAATTCAATATGATTTTTTTTACAATAATTAACCATCAAATCTTCTACTGCCATCAATGCCTCAATGGAATGCATTAAAACTAACATTCTGCCCCCATTACGTTCATAAATCTGTTGAATACAATATGCGATTTGTTCGTGATATTGGTTACTTGAAGCTGCAGTAACAGAAACTAAGTCATTTGGAATAAAAATATGGTGGGCGGACGAATTCACTTTGGAGTCCATAATTGTAAGGTTCTCTTTTGCTTTTAAATCGTAAAATAAAGGAGTAAAAGTTGGAATGGTTGCAGAAATCCCTATTAACTTCTTAATTGTTTTCTTAAAATGATTAAAAATGTGAGTAACTGAGTCAACTCTCGATACTTCTATTGTTGTTTGTCCAAATTGGTCTTTTCGTTCAATGACGAAATACGAATGATTGGACTCTTGGAATTTGAGCAAGGAATCCTTCATTTCTTGTAATAATTGAATGCTATTCTCAAATAAACTTGTCTTTCCTGAATTTTCTTGAAGATAATTCATTAACTGAATAATGGACTTTGTGAACGCTCGAATCATTTCATGATGAATCGTTTCAATCCATTCTTCATTTGTAAAAACAATAGATTCCTTCAAATAGTTTCCTCTATTCAATTCTTCAAACCAAGTTTCATATAAGTCACAAATTTCTAAAAGTTTGCGGTTTATTGTTCTGGACAAATGCTCCTCATCTTTCGAAAAATTTGTCATCGAATTTAGATAGTAATCACTCCATAATTGTTGTAATAAGAACAAGTTCGAGAATTTAATCGGTACGGTTCCGTATTGTTCTAGTGAGTGTTCAAACTGTTGCACTTCGTCTAATAGAACAATTGGTTTCATCTGATGAGACATTGTAGACGCATAATGAATTAAAAACGCATGATTTGTTACTACAATATTGCTTTTTTGAACAGATTGAACCGCTTTAGTCCAATATAAACTTTCCTTTTTAGAATTCTCTTTCACACAAATATCTTTCCAAAGAGATGATTGGTATAGGACTTGATTACATTCTGATAAATCTCCTGTTTCAGTTTCAGTAATCCAAACAACTAAGCCCATAACTGACAAACTGACCCTTGGACTCTTGTCATTTTTTAACTGACTAATTTTGTAAGAGAAAGCTTCTAAATCAATATAATTTCTTTGTCCCTTTATTGAAACAATAGGATTTTTAATCTTTAAGGCGCTTACTATTGGAAGTACACTATCTTCATACAATTGTTGCTGAAGTAATAAATTTGAGGTAACAATCCAAATAGGTTTTTGTTTTGTCGCCTTTTCAAGAGCAGCAAGAAGATAAGCATACGTTTTCCCAGAACCAGGAGGTGCTTCTATAAAATGAATGGGTTCCTCTTCTTCTAATGTTTCAAGAATTTTTTTAATAATTTTTCTTTGAGAATCATTATCTTTTAAAAATTGATTTTCAACTAATTGACTATAGGCATTCAACGCAGAAACTTTAGTAGTTGTTGGAAAACTTTTTTCTTCAAAAACCTTCTTCGACACTACAAAACCATTTTCAATTAAATAATTATTACTATCTTTTCCTTTAGAAATACTGAGGGCTTCCTTAAAAATATCCCCCGTATCCCCAATAAGTTCACTTGAAAATTCAACTAATTGTTCAAGCGTTACCTTAGAAAAACTACGAATTTTTTCTTGAAGTATTAAAAATAATTGGGCAGTTGCCCGAGCGTCACTTCCAGCTGTATGAACTTGCGTATGAGGAATTTTTAACATATTTGTTAAGTCACTTAAACGATAACTAATAGCTGAAGGATAACAAATTTGAGCCAATTGAACAGTATCTATAAAAGGAACTTCTAACTCAATCCCTAGAGCCTCTTTTAAAGCAGCAATGATAAAAGGTCCGTCAAATCCAACATTATGGGCTACAAGAGTTCGACCTTCTAACAGATTGTAAATATTCATTGCCACTTCATCAAAATAAGGTGCTTTTTCAACATCAGCATTTGTTACACCCGTTAATAACTGTATTTCAAAGGGAATACTCTGCTCCGGATTTATGTTTAAAGTCATATGTTCAACAATTTTATGATCAGTGATCAAGGTACACCCAAATTGGAAAATACGGTCCCCTTGTTCGTACTTAGGTCCCGTTGTTTCTAAATCGATGACGGCATATTTCCTCTGCATTCGCAATCCCCCTTTCTTCGTATTCTCATCTATATTAGTGTACTAACTTCTTTAAAGGGTTGCAACCAACAAAATACACATTCGCCGACTATCATTTATTTTTTATCAAAAAAAAGAAGCTAGAGAGCACCTCTAGCTTCTTTTCGAATATTTATGGTTCTATAATTTTTAGGGTTGATGGAAATTTTCCACAACCCTATTTTAGTGTATACAAAAAGGCCAACATCCATTATATTAAAAGCGCCTAAACCTAATACAAAAGGATGATGACCATATGAACAATATACTAGAAGCTACGCTACAAATCAAAGATAAAAATATTATTTGGGATAATAAAGTTCAAGAGAAGATATTTAAAAAGAGAAAATCTTTATTTTATTCAGCTACATATACGCATAAACCAGAATTTTGTACCGTCTGTGGATGTGTTAGCCAAAATCATAATATTGTTAAAAATGGGACGAAAACTTCTCGTATCACTCTCTGTTCTGTTTCAGGCCTTCCGGCCTACTTAAATCTACGCAAGCAGAGATTTCTCTGTAGAGAATGCGGCTCTTCATTTACCGCAGACACTAGTCGAATTGTAGAAAAACACTGTCATATCTCGAAACGATTAAAAAACGAAATCAAATCAAAAATAAGTGAAACAGTATCTGAAACATATATCGCAAAAGAAACAAATGTTTCAGTTCATACTGTCAGACGTATCATAGATGATACAGCACGATTCTTAACGATTAAACCATTACATGATTTACCTGCGCATTTATGCTTTGATGAATTTAAATCCGTTAAATCTTCCGATAGTAATATGAGTTTCATTATTTGTGATAGCACTACACACAAGCTGGTCGATGTTGTACGAGATAGAAAATCTTACAATTTGAAAAGATATTTTCATCGTTTTGAGCCCAAGACTAGATTAATGGTAAAAACTATCTCAATCGACATGTACCTACCGTACATTCAATTAATAAAAGAAATGTTTCCTAACGCAAAAATTATCATTGATCCTTTTCATATCGTACAAGCCTTAAATAGAGAATTAAATCGTACTCGGGTACGTGTCATGAATAAGCATCGTTATAAAGACCCTAAATTATATCGAAAGTTAAAACACTATTGGAAGTTCATTTTAAAGAATCCTAACGAACTTCAGAACTATAAATATAATCGTTATAAGCTTTTTGAAAGTTTTATAACAAGTAAAGGAATCGTGGATTATATTTTGGAAAACAATCCATCTCTTAAAAATGATTATGAGGTTGTACATTCACTTCGTGAATGTATTCAAGCTAGAGATTATATAGAATTCAAGGAAATGATTGAAGCAGCTACACAATTAGACCTATCTTCTGGTTTAAAAAGAGTATTAAAAACTCTAATTACTTACCTGCCATATATTCAAAATACTTGTGAGCATCCAACTAGAACAAACGGACCTATTGAAGGAATAAACAATAAAATAAAAGTGCTCAAAAGAAATGCCTATGGCTTTAGAAACTATTATCACTTTAGGAACAGGATTATTTTAATAACAAAAATGTTTGGCCCAAAACAAAAAGGAATTAAGCAACAATTAGTTGCTTAATCCCTTCCTAATATTCTTCATCAACACTATTTGACAAAGAGCC